>NZ_JBFAOJ010000035.1:0-78127 GCF_040675205.1 Streptosporangium sp. NPDC049644
GCGCGATGGCCTGGCGCGAGCGGCAGGGCTTCGCGGGCGGCGAGCAGGACGTCGGCTCCGACGTCGTCGCCGAGTCGTTCGAGGCCGCCGGGGCCTACGTCATGGGACGGAACATGGCGGACGGAGGTGAGGTTCCCTGGGGTGACGAGCCGCCGTTCCGGGCGCCGGTGTTCGTGGTGACCCACCGCCCCCGCGCGACCCTGGTGCGTCAGGGCGGGACGAGCTTCACCTACGTGACCGACGGCATCGCCAGTGCCGTGGAGCAGGCACGCGCCGCCGCGGGGGGCAGGAACGTGGCGATCGCCGGAGGGGGCACCCTGCTGCGCCAGGTGATCAAGGCCGGCCTGCTGGACGAGCTGGAACTGCACATCGTCCCGACCGTGCTCGGTACGGGAATGCGCCTGCTCGACGCCGACCTCGATCTCGCCGAGAAGGAGGCGATCGAGCTCACCCCCACCAGGGTGATCCACACCCCCGAGGTCACGCACATCCGCTACACCGTCAACGGGCGGGCCGCCCTCGTCCTCGACGACCGCGGCAGCGGCACCGGTGCCCCGTAGCCCTCCGAATCGGCCGGCACGCCTTTCTGGTGCTCGGAACTCGGGCATCTCCCCGGACTGCGGGAGTGGCTTCCCTGAAGAGCACCGGACTGCCCACAGGTCTCCACGATGCGCGAAAGGAGCTCCTCGTCCGGAGCCCGGCTATCGCGGGTCCGGCTTCAGCTCGCCTGAGGCCGGTTCTCCTTTCCGTCCAGCCACAGAGTGTCGGACTCGTCGCGGTGGGAACCGGAGCTGCCGACATGCTTCGTGTCGATCTTCGGGCCCTTCTTGATCACATGCACCAACGCCATCGCATGCCCACGTCCGAGGTCGTAATCCTGCTTCAGCCACTCGACAATCGTCCCCGCCTTGGTGGCCGGGTCGTCGAAGCCGCGCTCCTTCGCCAACGCGATGAACTCCCGCGGCGTTAGTCCGGTCTTGTCCTCGATTTTGTCCAAGTAGGCCTGGAATGACATGGTGCTCTTTTCGCGTTATGGGCTGTTTCGAGTGAGTATCCCATCAACGGTGATGAGCGTGCCTTCTGGGACGGCCCGTCCATCGACCTGGCCACGGTCCTCGGCGAGTCCACCGACCCGTGGGCCGCCGAGCTGCGCGGCCTGGAGCTCACCGCCGACGACCGGCGGCGCATCGAGTCGGAACTCGGGCGTCTCCCCAGGCTTGGAGAGCACCGGACTGCCCGCAGGTCTCCACGACGACAGCGGGCGCGCGGGACGGCACCGGCATCGACGCGGGGTTCGGCCGTCCGGACGGACGCTGTGGCCGACCGGTCGGGAGGCGGAACCTCCTGTTCATTTACGCGCCCTCACACTCTATGATCTTGACTCGGCGGAGTGCGTCCTCTTGCAGGAGCTTGTCCACCGCCTGGGCCGCCGTTCATCATGAATGGATCGATCGGTCCTATGAGCCGGTCCTGCGGGGTGATCCAGCAATAAATCACCATTTTTTCTATTTTCGAGTGATTCGTTAATTTGATAGCCCGCCTGGTGGGGCGAAGGGGGCACGCGTGACGGCTGACGGTGTTGAGGCGCTACTCGCCGGCCGGTACGAGCTGCTGGGAGAGATCGGCACCGGGGGAATGGGCACGGTGTGGAGAGCCCGTTCGGTGGTCACCGGCGAGCCGGTGGCGGTGAAGGTTCTGCACAAGAACCTCAGCGCCGACGACGGCTTGGTGCTGCGGTTCGTGCAGGAGCGCAATGTGCTGCGCGCGCTGCGCCATCCCCACATTGTCACGATGCGCGACTTCGTCATGGGCGGCGACCAGCTCGCCCTGGTGATGGATCTCGTCGACGGCAAGGATCTACGGGCGCTGCTGCGTGAGCGTGGCTCACTACCTCCCGCCGAGGCCGTACGCCTGGTCGGCCAGATCGCCGACGCGCTGACGCACGCCCATGCCCACGGCGTGGTTCACCGTGACGTCAAACCGGAGAACGTCCTGGTCGATGCCGCCGGACAGGTACGGCTGACCGACTTCGGCGTGGCGCGTCTCGCGCACGGCCCCAGCCTGACCCAGACCAGCTTGATCCTCGGTACTCCTTCCTACCTGGCGCCCGAAGTGGCCGATGGGCACCCTGCCACCCCCGCCGTGGACGTCTACGCGATAGGCCTGGTGCTGTACGAGCTGCTGGCCGGACGCCCGCCGTTCGTCGGCGACCATCCGATGGCCGTGTTGCGCCAGCACGCGATCTCGGCCCCACGCAGGCTGGCCGGGATGCCCGATGCCGTCTGGTCGATGATCACCACCTGTGTCGCGAAAGATCCGGCGCGGCGGCCCTCCATCGACCACGTGGCCGCGACCGCACACGCCCTGGTGCCGGCCCTGGCGGGCCTGCCCGCGCTTCCCCCGATCAGCCGGACGGCCGACCCCGCGATCACCCGCGAACCCCTGGCCCCCGACATGGCCCCCGACATGGTCGTCACATCGCCTCGTCCCCGGCCCGAGTCACGGTCACGGCTCAGGCGGCGCCTGATCGGCGCGGCGGCGGTCACGACCGCGCTGGCCGCCTCGGCCGCGGTGGCCCTGGTGGTGAACTCCTCCGGCGAGGCCGCTCTCACCCCGTCGGCAGAGCCTGCTACGGCCGCGGCCGCCCTGGCTCCGACGACGGCCCGGAACACACCGCCGATCCCGCAAGCCGACGCCACCTCCTCGAAGGAGTCCCCGCTCCCCGAGCCCAAGCCCAAGCCGATATCCAGCACCCCGCCGATCACCGCCGCCGAGCCCGCCGAGAAGGACGAGGCCACCGCCAGACCGTCGCCGAAATCCACGCGGCCGAAGACGGAGGTCACACCGGAGGACGAGGGACCGGCGGACACCCCCGCCTCCGAACAGCCGCAACCCCAGTGGCGGTGCAGGTCGTGGATCTCCACCGGAGACGGCACCGGCACGCAGATGTCCCCCTGCATGGCCCTGGTCGGTGACGTCTTCCATCTCCTCGGCCGTATCCGGGGCGCCGCCGATGTGCGCTCGGACGTACATGTCCAGCTGTACAACACCGACGCCGACAGCAACGTGGCCCAGCCCATGATCTGCACCGGTCTGTCACCGGCCGCCGACGGCGCGGTCGCCACCTGCGGCCCGTTCACCGTCACCGCTCAGCGGGTGGGGGCGAAACTCAACGCCCGGCAACGCTGGCGCAGGAGCGGCACCTCCGCCTTCGGCGGGGGCAGCGAGAGTCCCTGGGTGTTCTGGTAGTTCCGGAGCGCCGGACGGCTCCAGCCGCCTGAACCTCGGCCCCCTGCCGGTGGAGATCCCGGTGCCGTGGCGGTCGCGGCGTAGCGGTGGCCGGCCTGCCCGGGGTCGAGCCGCGGGGTGATCTCGCGGTCGTCGTCCGGACGGGAGCCTGTGCGTGGTCGCGGCGGGGGATCGGGCTATTCGCCGGTGACGCCGTCGATCCGCTCGCGCAGCAGGTCGGCGTGGCCGTTGTGCCGGGCGTACTCCTCGATCATGTGGACGAGGATCCAGCGGTGGGAGCAGTCCTGCCCATGGCGCTGCCGCTTTCCGATGGCGTCCAGCGGCACCTCGGCCGAGAGCCTGCGGGCGTGCTCGATCTCGGCCCGCCAGGTGGCGAAAGCCTCCTCGGCGGAGGCGGTGTCCACGTCGTTGAACTCGGCGTCGGGGTCGTCGGTCTGGTAAAGGCGGGGAACGTCCTCGTCGTTCAGCACGTGGCGGAACCAGGCGCGCTCCACGTATGCCATGTGGCGGACCAGGCCGAGCAGCGACAGCGTCGACGGCGGTGCGGAGCGTTGGCGAAGTCGCTCCTCCGAGAGCCCCGCGCACTTGACGGCCAGGGTCTCACGGTGCCAGTCGAGCCAGTTGTTCAGCATGGTGCGCTCGTCGCCGAGAAAGGGAGGGGGAACACGGTCGTCAGTCATCGCTCACAATTCTCCTGCCCGCGAAGTGCCGTCTTGGATTCGTGGCCGCGGAACGACACGATACGACCCGCTGTGACGCCCGGCTCTCAGACTCGGCGCAGCAGTGTGGCGGCGTCCAGGCGGTCGCCCCGGACGGGACGGGTGATCGGCGTGCGGAAGCGGTCTCACAGGTCAGGCCACCCTTGCGGCCGGGGCTGTGAAGGTGTTGCAGGCGCCGGGGGACCGGGTTTCGAAACCGCGCCTCTGCCAGTGGAGCCGGTTCTTGGTCGTGCCGTTGCCCGGGATGCTGCTCTCGACGCGGTGCCGGTCGATGATGAAGTCGTATCCGTGCACTTTGGTGTGGCCCAGGGAGTCCCAGACGCTCCCGATGAAGGCGCCGGCGAGGCAGATGTTCTGCAACGAGACCTTGGCGTTCAGGGCGAGGGCTCCGGCCTTGGACAGCTTCTTGGCGGCCCGGCTCTCCTGAGCGAGGACGCCGACCAGTCGCTGGACGTGATAGCCGTATCCGATGGCGAGGCTTTCGAGCATCCGCGGGTCGTCGATCTCGCCCGTCACTCCGTAGTCGGTGACCATCAGGTAGACGGTGCTGTTCTTCTGGCAGTAGAGGCTGAACGTGTCCCCCGGGCGGTATGTGCCGCAGGCGGTCTTGATGCGAGAACCGTACGCGGCCTTGACCTTCGGCTTGCCGTACGCGATACCGGCCTTTTTCAGCTGCGCCTCCCATGCTCTGTCGAGGCACGCCGCGACGGTGTCGACGTAGATCTCGACGGAGTCGAAATCACCACCCCTGATGGTCGGTTCCTCGCAGGTCCGGGTCTTCAGCTCGCCGGTCCTGTAGATCGGGTTTTTGGTGAAGGCGGCGGTGCCGGCCGGGACGGGGCCGTTTGATTCCGCGCTCGCCGTACCGGTGAGCGGCATGCTCGCGAGTACGCCGGCCATCAGCAGGGTGAAAAAGGTACGCATGGCTGCGAACCCTACCGAGACCTCCTAACAAAATGATCTCCATGTACGGCGACGGCCCCTGGCCGTACCGTGGGCGCCGTTCCGCCGGCACAGCCTGCGATTCGGCCCCGCCGTTGGCAGCCGATTCTCAAGGTCCGTTGCCGGGCGGCTCGGCATGAAGGGCGACGGCGTCAGCCGCAGCGTCCGAACATCTGCACGTAGGTGATGGCCGGGGTGATGGACCCGGCGGCCGGGTCCGCGCTTCCCCAGGCCACTTTGGTGTGCAGCTCGGTGTAGGCCGGGTTGAGGATGGTGTCGCGGTGCGGCTTGCTGTTCATCCACCAGGTGACGGCCGCCCGCGGTGTGACGGAAGAGGTTCCCCACCCCGCGTAGGTGTTCTCGCCGATGGAGAACGGGGCGCAGCGGCGATCGTAGCCCACCGCCTGGGCACGGCTCAGCGGGGTCGAGCCGGTCCGCGGGTTGATGTGCGGGTCGCACTGGCCGGGGTTGCCCTGCACGGGGCGGCAGTTCTTGCCCGGCTCCACCTTTCCCCACCAGCGCAGTCCGACGGCGTCCGCGGCGTGCCTGGCCGCGGCGGTGCCGAGCGTTGCAGCCCCCGATTTGCCCAGCGAGAGGTATCTCTTCAGCGGTTTCAGGCCGGTCCGTTCGGCGTTGACGAGACACAGGACCGCTGTCTCGATGGTGGTCGCCTGCGCCCTGAAGTCGAAGCGTCCCCGGCTGGTGGCGGGGAACGCGGACTGCGGCCGGTAGACGAGGTCGATGTTCGCGCAGGTTCCGGCGCCTTTCAACGGCGCTGTCGCGGCGGCCGCCGGCTGTGCCGCCGAGACGATGCCGGTCAGGCCCAGCAGGAGGGTGCCGGCCACGACGGCGGCCTGCCGGTGGCGTGACACGGGACCGTCGGGCACGGGTCGCCGCTGTTCGCGGGAGAGCGGTAGGAGGCTGCTCATCGGGGGACTCCTCGGCGTCGGTGTCCTCCAGTGATAGGCCGGGGGCCTTACAAATGCCTTGCGGTGCCCTTAAAGACCCTTAGATCGCCTTTTTTGGTATTTACCCCTTACTGGTGGTCGAACAGGATGAGGCCGACCCTGGCCGTGAACCTCAGACATCTTCCTCACATCGCACCCGGCGTGATCGTAGGTTGGTTCAGTGCGGTGGGGCAGGGGAATCGGCGGCGTTCTGGCGCTCCTGGCGCTTGGCGTGCTCTTCTTCTTGCTCGGTTTGGAAAGCGCGGACCAGTTCGCCAGTGTCCTCGGCGCCTTCATCGGCCTGATCAGTCTGAGCCTGGCGGTCGTGCAGTGGCGTGCGACTCGGGGCGCCCAGGGGCTCGACGCGGCGGCGCGCGATCTCGCCGAGAGTGTCTACGCCCAGTGGTCGGCCGGGGCCGTGGTCAGGTCGCTGTCCCGGCCGGCTCCGCTGCCGGTTCGCTGGGCCAGCACCAAGCGCCCGGTGCAGGCCCCGCCGACGGCCGTTCTCGGCTGGGGCGCGACCGGCGCGCGTCCGGTCCGGCTCCGGCTGCGCGGCGATGTCGGCCGGATCGCCAAGGATTTCCGGGCTCTCCCCAGGCGGCAACTCGTCGTCCTGGGTGATCCGGGCTCCGGCAAGTCGGTTCTCGCGATGTGGCTCCTTCTTGAACTCCTCAAGAATCCGCGGGAGAACGAGCCCGTGCCGGTCCTGCTGCCGCTCTCCTCCTGGCATCCCGATGTCTCCCTGCACACCTGGATGGCGCGCCGCATCCAGGCCGACCACCCGACTCTCGCCGAGGACCTCATCCTTCGGCTCCTCGCCGCGGGGAGGGTGATGCCCATCCTCGACGGCCTGGACGAGATGGCCGTCCACCTGCGGGCGAAGGCCGTCGACGCCATCGACCGCGCCACGGCCGACGGTCCGCTGGTGCTGACCTGTCGCGGCGACGAGTACGAGAAGGCCGTGACGTCCACCGACGTCTTTCTCAGCCGCGCCGCCGTCATCGAACTGGAGTCCATCACCGCCCTCAAGGCCATCGACTTCCTCGACCTCACCCATGTCGACGGTGACGAGCGCTGGGCGCCGGTCCACGCCGAGTTGCGGGCCCACCCCGACGGCCCCCTCGCCAAGGCCATGTCCACCCCGCTCATGGTCGACCTGGCCCGTACCGTCTACGGGCGTCGCCCCGCCGATCCCGCCGAACTCCTGGCCTTCACCGACCGCGCCTCGATCGAGGATCATCTCCTCGACGCCTTCATCCCCGCCGCCTACGCCTCCGGCGACCCCGACCGTGCGCGCCGCCGGCTCACCTACCTGGCGGAGAACATGGCCGCGCACGGCACCAGCGACCTTTCCTGGTGGCAGTTCCGCTCCCCGGCCCCCGCCCTGACCGTCGCGGTGCTGTTCGGCGTCGTGGGCTGGTGGTTCCTGCGGCTGCTGTTCGTGCCGCTGCTGGCCGTCCCGGGGACGGCCGGGATAGCGGTCTGCGCCTACTTCATGACCGGCAGCGGAGACTGGGCCGAGGACCGCCGGGCGGACCCGCGGGTGGTCGACCCGCTCGGCATGCTGCGCCGCCTGCGTCTGACGGCCATCGGCTCGGCCCTGCTGGCCGGACTCGGGGTCGGACTCGTCATCGCCGCGGCGGTGGAGATCGGACTGGCGGGGGACGGGCGCTCGGTCGGACTCTACGCGGCCATCTTCGGCTCGGCCTTCATGATCGCGTCCGCGGTGAACACCCCGTGGGGGGTGTTCCTGCTCTCGCGTCTCTGGCTGGCGGCGGCGGGACGACTTCCGTGGAACTTCCTCCGGTTCATCGACGACGCGCACCGGCGCGGTGTCCTCCGGCAGGCCGGGACGGCCTACCAGTTTCGGCACGCCCGGCTTCAGGAACGGCTCGCTCCCCTCCGGCCGGGCGCGCGGCGACCCGATGCCGCCCCGGGTGAGCCACCGGGGTTCTGGATGCGGCTGGCCGGGCTGGCCACGGCGTTCCTGTTCCCACCGCTCATTCTGCTGGTGATCCCGGAGGCGCCCGGCCTCGACCACCACTCCGGGGTCCGGCCACGCCACCTGACGCCATTGGACAACCCGCACTGCCCGCTGGGCTGGAAGTCCCTGGGCTGCGGGGCGGCGTTCGTCTGGGAGTTGCCGCCCGGCGCCGTCGTCACCACCACGTTCAAGGTCTCCCCGGGTCTCACCGACCAGCCCGTCACCGGTTTCCTGGGCGCCGTCGCGGTCGAGGAGTGCGAGGGGGCGACGGTCGGGCTCGCGCTCGCGGGCGCCGGATCCACCTCGGTCACCGGTTCCCGCTTCGACGACGTCCCGCTCAGGGAACTCGCCAGGGGAATGCCCGCGGACCCGGCCCGATTGACGTTCACCCTCCGCAGACTCGACGACCGCCCCTGCACGGCCCGCCTGTTCTGGGACGACAGGGGACTCGACTTCGACCTCGTCTTCCAGTTGAGGCACAGATTCCGCTCCTGACGGCGGGTGTCCGGCTCGATCCGCCCTCACGTCCGGACGGCCGCGGCTGCGAGGCGAATGGACAGTTCGCGCAGGTGCCGGGCGAGTTCCGGCGGTGACTCGACCTCGAAGTCGACGCCGAGCATGCCCACCGTGAACGCCACGAGGTCGAACGAGTCCGAGGCGATCTCCAGCAGGCAGGTGTGGTCGTCGACGGGGGTCACGAGTCCGCTGACGCGTCCGGCGACGTCCGTCGCGGAGGCGTGCACCCGCAGCCGGGCGCGGAGCGGCCACATCTCGAAGCCCATCGTTCTGCACAGGTAGGCCGCCACGTCACCGTCGGGTGGTTCACGATGGGCGAACCGGGGACCGTTGGGCGTGCGCGGGGACATTCGGTCGACCCGGAAGGTGCGCCAGTCGGTCCGTTCGACGTCCCAGCCGACCAGGTACCACTTCCGCCCCCAGCAGACGAGGCGATGTGGCTCGACGTCGCGGCGGGACTCGGCCCCGTGATGGCTGACGTAGTCGAAACGCAGCGTCTCGGCGGCTCGGATCGCGGCCGAGATCGCGGTGAGCACCGCCGCCCGCACGGTTGGCCCGCCCTTGGACGGCATCGCGACCATCGCGCCTCTCAGCGCGATGACCCGGTGTCGCAACCGGGACGGCAGCATCTGCTCGACCTTGGTCAGGGCGCGCAGCGAAGCCTCCTCGATCCCCGCCACACTGTGCAGCCCGACCGTGACCGCCACCGCCTCCTCGTCGTCCAGTAGCAGCGGGGGCAGCGAGGTGCCGGCGCCGAGCCGGTAACCGCCGGCCGGGCCCATCGAGGCGTGGATCGAATACCCCAGCTCACGGAGCCTGTCGACATCGCGGCGTACCGTCCTGGTGGTGACCTCCAACCGCTCGGCGAGTTCCGTACCGGACCAGTCGCGGTGTGTCTGCAGCAACGACAGCAGTCGCAGCAGCCGGGCGGGTGTTTCCAACATTCCTCCACTATCGCCGCCGTGTAGGAACGGAGCTGTCCTACTCGCGGCGCATTCTTGGCGGCATGAGCACAGAAACGCCCTTCCGCATCGATATTCCGCAGGCAGAACTCGACGACCTGCGGGACCGGCTGGCCCGTACCCGCTGGCCGGACGAACTGCCCGGCGTCGGCTGGTCCTACGGGGTGAACAGGGGACACCTCGTCGAGCTGGTCGAGTACTGGCGCACCGGCTACGACTGGCGGGAGCACGAGGCCCGCCTCAACAAGGTCCCGCAGTTCACCACGGAGATCGACGGACAGAACATCCACTTCCTGCACGTACGCTCGCCCGAGCCGGACGCCACTCCACTGATCATCAGTCACGGGTGGCCGAGCACGGTGTACGACTTCCTGGACATCCTCGGGCCGCTGACCGACCCGCGGTCACACGGCGGGGACCCGGCGGACGCCTTCCACGTCGTCGTTCCCTCGCTGCCGGGCTTCGCGTTCTCCGGGCCGACCCGGGAGACCGGCTGGGGGGTCGACCGCACCGCGCGGGCCTGGGCCGAGCTGATGCGACGGCTGGGGTACCACCGCTACGGCACTCAGGGCGGCGACTGGGGCAGCATCGTCTCCCCGGCGATCGGCCGGGTGGACCCGGAGCACGTCGTCGGCGTCCATGTGAACGCGCTGGCCAACGCCGCGACAGCGGTCGATCCCAGAGAGTCGGACGCGCTCTCCGAGGCGGACCGGGAACAGGCCGCGCAGAACCAGAGGTGGTGGTACGGCCGCTCCGGCTACGCCACCCAGATGGCCAACCGGCCGCAGACCCTGGCGTACGCGCTCAACGACTCCCCGGCCGGTCAGCTCGCGTGGAACCTGGAGTGGTTCGTGGACTGGGACCCCGCCAGGACCGAGCAGACCCCGATCGACCGCGACGTCATCCTGACCAACGTCACGATCTTCTGGCTGACCGCGACCGCGGGATCGGCCGCCCGGCTCTACCGCGAGGCCGGACCGGAGTCGTGGGGCCCGCGTCCCGAGCCCGCACCGGTTCCGACGGGTGTGGCGAACTTCCCCGGT
The DNA here is from genome assembly GCF_040675205.1 of Streptosporangium sp. NPDC049644. Taxonomy (NCBI): domain Bacteria; kingdom Bacillati; phylum Actinomycetota; class Actinomycetes; order Streptosporangiales; family Streptosporangiaceae; genus Streptosporangium; species Streptosporangium sp. NPDC049644. Next base: position 10,363 of record NZ_JBFAOJ010000035.1, read on the forward strand.
GACCGGGCGATCCGCGGGCTGGCGGAGCTGTCGAACACGGTCACCCACTGGTCGCGGCACCCTCGCGGCGGCCACTTCGCCTCACTCCAGGCCCCGGACCTGCTGGTCTCGGACATCCGCGAGTTCTTCCGGACAGTGCGACCACGGTAGCGGTGGCCCGCCTTCCACACCGGAAATATCGGGGCTTCGGAGGGAACGTCACGGATCGATCGCGATCGATGGAGATACGGGCCTTCCCGGCTGTCCCCGGGTGACATTGAGAAAGTGCGGGATTCCTCGGGACTGATGCGGGACGGGGTACGGGCCCGGATCGCCGCGCTGGCCCGGGCCGCGGGCGGCGGAACCCACCGTTGGTCGTCGCCTGTCCTGCTGGGCGTGCTGGCGGCGGGTGCGTTCGGGCCCCTGATCACCGCGGGCACGGGCGGGGCGGCCCTGGTCAGCGCGGCGGTCGGCGCGGTGACGGCGGTCGGCGGAAACGTGCTGACCGACATCGTGAAGGCAGGAGTCCAACGGCTCGGTGGCAGGCCCTCGCCGCAGGACCTCGCCACCGAACTGGAACGGGGCGTCCAGCAGGTGCTGGAGGAGGGCGGCCACCGGGCGGAGACACTGCGCGCGGAGATCGCGGGCGTCCTTCGCGAGATCGACGCGGTCGGCGTCGCGGTCGAGGAGGCGGTGCGGTCGGGCGACCGCGACCTTCAGGCGGCTCTGGCGGCGGGTCTCGCCGCGCTCGGCACCGAGTTCGCCGAGTTCGGGTTCGTGCCGGCCGAACTGGACGAGCGGCTGCGGCTGATCCGCGAGTCGGTGGACCGGCAGAGCGCCGATCTCCAACTGGCGGTCGGCCTGCAGTACCGCCAGGCCACCGACACCCGCCTGCTGCTGGAACAGGTCTCCGTGATCGAGCGCCGGACCCGCTCGGACCGCGTGGACGGCTCCCCGGTGCGCTGGAGGCACGGCTCGCCCTACCGGGGGCTGCTGCCGTTCGGAGAGTCCGAATCGGAGGTGTTCCACGGCCGCGAGGAGATCACCGCCGAGCTGATCAGCACCCTGTCGCAGCGGCTGACCGGCCCGGGGCCGGTCGTGGTGACCGGGGCATCGGGCGCGGGAAAGTCCTCGCTGCTGCGCGCGGGCCTGGTCCCGGCGATCGGGCGTGGCGAGCTGTCGGAGGAGGCGCGTGACTGGCCGCTGTACGTCATCGACCAGCCGACACGATCCCCGCTCTCCCGGCTGGCCACACTGCTGGCCGGACTGGCCGGGCTCGACGCCCCGTCGGTCCTGCGGAGCCTGACCGACGATCCGCGACACGCCCACCTGCTGGTGCGGCAGGCGCTGGAGGTGAACGCCCGGCGCGGGGACCGGCCGGTCCCCGCCCGGCTGGTGCTGATCATCGACCAGTTCGAGGAGATCTTCTCTCTCGGTGGTGACATCGCGGAGCGCTCGGCCTTTCTCGCCGCGCTGGGCGCGATCGCCGAGCCCGCCACCGCCCTGGTGATCCTCGCGGTGCGCGGCGACTTCGTCGACCGTTGCGCGGCCCACCCGCTGCTGGCCGCCGCGCTCCGGCGCGGCCCGTTCATCGTGGGCCCGATGAGCGGCACCGAACTGCGGCGCGTCATCACCGGACCCGCGGACGCCGCCGGACTCACCCTCGAACCCGGCCTGGTCGACGTCATTCTCGCCGAGCTGGGCTCCCCCTCGGACGGTTACGACATCGGAGTCCTCCCGCTGCTCTCTCAGGCCATGCTGACGATCTGGGAGCACCGGGAGGGCGACCGGCTCACCAGCCGGGGTTACGCCAGGACCGGGGGAGTGCGCCGCGCGGTCGCCAGCAGCGCCGAGGAAGCCTACGCGGGCCTCTCGCCCGCACACCGCGAGCTGGCCCGTGACCTGTTTCGGAGTCTCACCCTCGTCGGCCGCGACGGTGCCCTCGCCCGCCGCCCGATCCCGCGTACCGCCTCCGCGGACGTCGCCGACGTCCTGGAGACCTTCTCCCGGCGCCGTCTGGTCGTCCTCGACGCCGACAGCGCGCAGCTCGCCCACGACGTGCTCCTGCACGCTTGGCCCCGGCTGCGCGACTGGCTGGCGGACGACCTGTCGAGTTTCGCCCTGCACGGCAGGTTCACCGCCGACGCCGAGGAATGGGCGTCCGGTGACCGCGACCCGTCCTTCCTCTACCGGGGCACTCAGCTGGCCGCCGTCCACGCCGCCAGGCCAAGCTGGACGTCCGAGGCCCATGCGCTGGGCGAGGTCGCCACCGAGTTCCTCGCCGCCGCCGACGCGACCAGGCGCCGGACCGTCCTGGTACGCCGAGTTCTGGCGGTCGCCGCCGCGGTTCTGGTGGCGGCGATCGCCCTGACCACCCTGGCCGCCGTCCGGGCGGCCGATGTGGCCGAGCACGAGCGGACCCTCGCCACCGCCCGCCTGCTCGCCTCCCAGAGCGAACTGCTCAGCGCCGCCGACCCCGCCCTGTCCGCCCGCCTCGCCGCGGCTGCCTACCGGACCGCCCCGATCCCGGAGACGGAACTCGGCCTCCTCAACGTCTACCGCCGTCCCTACCGGGGGAAGCTGCCCGAGCAGAAGGACAGGATCACCGCCTTCGCCTACGCTCCCGACGGGAAGGTCCTGGTCATCGCGGTCAACGACGGCACGGTCCGCTTCTGGGACACCGCGACCCGGCGCCCCTCGGGTAGCGGACTGTCCGGACCGGTCGTCGATGAGCTGGCGGTCAGCCCCGATGGCGGGACGCTCGCGCTGGCGATCGGGGACGGGATCTGGCTGTTCGACATGGCGACCCACGAATCGCTCGGGGAGGCGGGAATCCCCATCGGTTCGGCCATTGATCTGGCCTTCAGCCGTGATGGCAGGACACTGGCGGTGGCGACCCCCTCCCAGGTCGTGTTCTGGGATCTCGAGCGGAAGAGCGTCGACACTCGTTTCGACGCCGTCGCCGGTGTCTACGCCAAAAAAGTGATCTTCAGTGGGGACGGTGCCCACCTGGCCGTCGTGGGCGCTCCCTCGGGGTCGGTCGCCGTCTGGAGGACGAAGGACCTGCGCAGGGTCGCGGTGATCGCCGGCAGCGAGGCCGCCTTCAGCCCCGACGGCGGACACCTGGCGGTGGGCGAGCTGGAGGGACCGATCCGCGTCCATGAGGCGAGGACGGGGCGACCGGTCGGCCCCGCGCTCAACGGATTCACCGGAAACCTCCAGGCCGTCGACTTCAGTCCCGACGGCACCGCGCTTGTCACGACCAGCTGGGACGAGCCCAACGAACCGGACAAGGTCCAGCTCTGGGACGTGGCGAGCGGCCGGAGGGAAAGCCTGCTCACCGGCACGGCCGGAGACATCGGGTCGGTGACCTTCAGCCCCGATGGCGGCACCGTCGCGGGGGTGAAGGGGGCCGATGTCCTGTTCTGGGACGCGCGGCACAGCCACGCCGACCTCGTCGTGACCGGGAAGGCGACCGGCAGCGCCGTCTTCAGCCCCGACGGAAGAACGCTGGCCACCTCCGGCATCTCGGCAAGACTCTGGGACGTCGCGAGCCGCAGGCCGCTCGGACCCGCTCTTTCGGGAACGCTGGAGAGCGGACTGTCGAAGGTCGTGTTCAGCCCGGACGGAAGGACGCTGGCCGCCTCCGGGGGGAACGGTACGGTGCGACTGTGGAGTACGGCCGATCGCAGGCCGCTCGGCGCCCCGCTGCGCGGGCACACCGGCGAGGTCCGGGCGATCGCCTTCAGCCCCGACGGCCGGACCCTCGTCACCGGCGACGACGACAAAATCCTGCTGTGGGATACGGCGACCAGGACCTTGCGGGACTCGCTGCCGACCCGGCAGAAGGACCTCGTGTTCGCCGCCGCCTTCAGCCCCGACGGCCGGATGCTGGCCACGGTGAACGCGACCGATGTCCAGTTCTGGGACGTCTCGACGCGTCGGCTCCGGGCGACTCTCACCTCCGCCCATCTGAGCACGATCCGAGCACTGGCCTTCAGCCCGGACGGGCGGCTGCTGGCCACGGCGAGCCATGACGGCACGGTGCGGCTGTGGGACGTGGCGACGCGACGTCCGGTGGGCGGCGCCCTGGTCGGGCATAACGACGAGATCTTCGCGCTGGCCTTCAGCCCGGACGGCCGGACCATCGCCAGCGGCGGCGGGGATCGCTCCGTCCGGTTCTGGGACGTGGCGACCCGCCGGGCCCAGGACGTCCCGTTGACCGGGCACGGCGACTACATCTTCTCGATCGCCTTCAGCCCGGACGGCAGAAGGCTGGTGACCGCCGGGCGGGAGGCGAGCGTACGGCTCTGGAACGTGGAAAGGCCGGCCGATCCGCTCGGGTTCGCGTGCTCGGTGGCGGGCGGGTCGCTGTCGGCGGAGGAGTGGGGTCTCTACGCGCCGGGCGAGAGTTACCGGCCCGCCTGCGGGTGACACGACGGGCACACGCCGAGGCCCGGCGGCCCCGCTGCCCGGGGAGGCCGCCGGGCCTGGTTCGCGGCGTCAGCCGACGCCGGTGTTCAGAGTGGGGCCGTCGTCCTCGCCGCCGCTCTCGGTGTGGTGAGCGGGACCCTCGCCGGTGGACGAGTCGGCGGACGAGTCGGCGGGGAGGGGCAGGGAGGTCGCCTCGCAGGGCGCGACCGTCCCCTTGACCACCTGCAGCGAGGTCGCCACGGGGGGCCTGTCCGCTCCGGCCCGGTCGACGGTGATCGCCAGGACCAGCGTCCGGTCCGCACCGATCTGCTCCTTTTCGATCTTGAACGCGATCCCCTTGCCGTCCTCGCCGACGCCGACCCGCATCTGCCCGCCCGCGCCCGCCGGCTCACCCCGGGAGGGCCGGCAGGTCTGGCCGTCGGGCAGGTAGTCGACCACCGCCCTGACGCCCGCGTCGGCGAGCTCGGCCTGCAGCTCGCCGGGGTCGCGGAACTCGTTGATCCGCACCTCGACCGACCCGTCCGCGCCCCTGTCCACCGCGTAGGCCGGCGTACCGGCTCCGCCGAACAGGATGAGCGTCCCCGTGGTGGCCGCCGCGACCCCCGCGACCGCGGCGGACAGCCCCAGGAAGCGACGGTTCGGGACGTGGCGCACCGGTGTCCGAACGGTCATGTTCTCCTCCGCCCTCCTTGTGGTGATCTCTTCCTTGAGCGCACTGAGCAGGCGCTCTTCGAAGTTGCCGTTCACGCCTCTCCCTTCACGTACACGGCCGACGGCGAAGCGACGTTTTCCAGGGCGCGTCTGGCCCGGTGTAACCGGACTCGTGCGGTGACCTTGCCGATGCCCAGGGCGGCGGCGGCTTCCGTGACGGTGAGCTGGTCGATCGCCACGAGCTCCAGCACGGCCCGCTCGCCCTCGGGCAGGCCGGCCATCGCCTCCAGAGCGCGCCGCGTCTGGCGTTCGGCGTCGATCCGCTCCTCCATCCGGACGAGATCGTTGTCGTCCATCATTCGCCTGCCCGCGACGCGGCCGTTCGCCCGCACCTCGCGCGCCACCCTGCGATGGTGTGCCGACACGACGTTGCGCGCCACGCCGTACAGCCACCCGATCTCGCTGCCCCGGCCTGGCCGGTAGGTGTTCGCCGAGTCCAGGGCCGCCAGGAAGGTGTCAGCGGTCAGGTCGGCGGCCAGGTGGGGGTCGCTCACCCGGCGTACGACGAACCGCATGACAGCGTCGACGTGGCGGCGGTAGAAGGCCTCGAAGGCCACGGGATCCTCACTGAGGCGCACTGGCCTCGCTCCCTTCGTCGTTCGCCCTTACACCTCTACTTGGGCCGGGCGATGCGAAGCGTTTCCGGGCGGCCGCTCAGCGGGTTTGTGTCGGCCGCGATCCAGCGCTGACCAGACTCCGCCACGTACGAGACATGGGCCGGCTCGTCAGGTGGAGCCGGCGGCCAGCGCCTCAGAGTCGCTGTCGTGCGCGGTGGCCGGGAACGCGTTGACGGCCTGGCGAATTCTCTGATTGTCCCTATCGAGAATGGTGTTTTATTAGCGTCCGAAACGCGAACGACCGCATAGCGAAAGAGGTGACGGCGGGAAGTGATGTGAATATGTGGAGGTATCTCTCGCCACTTCGGTAACCTCCGCGGGGAGCCCCATCTGTCGTTATCGTGGAAAGTGAAAATGAGGAGGGGAGTGGATGGATCCCATCATCCTGGCTGCCGGAACAGCATTGGTGGAAGCGATGGCCGCCGATCTGTGGCAGCAGGCTCGCGCTGGAGTCGTCGCACTGTGGCGGAAGGTTCACCCCGAGAAGGCCGAAGTCATAGAGGGAGAGCTGGCCGAAGTCCGTTCTCAGATTCTGACCGCTCGCGACCAGGGGGATACCGACACCGAGCAAGCGTTGAAAGGATCCTGGCAGATACGACTTCAGCAGTTGCTGCGGGAAGATCCTTCACTGGCTGAGGAACTACAGCAGATCCTCGACAAGGTGCTCACCCCCGTGTTGGCACCTGCCGAGCAGGAACGTGTCGGATCGATCGTGATGAAAGCCACCGCCAGGGGCCACGGTCGCGTGTACCAAGCCGGCCGTAACCAGCACATCAACAGGTAGTGGACGGAGGACAGGACGAAGAACCGCTACCCGTCGACCGGATGAGCACCCCGGACGAAGGGCCTTCACCACCCCGCAGAGGTGGTGAGGGCGTGTACTTCGAGGCGAGTGCCTCGGGCCACGGCACCATCAACCAGGTGGCCGGGGACCAGAACATCACCTATCAAGACGGTGCACGCGAGCGGTTGCGCACCGAACCGGGCTCGGTGGTGCGGGAATGCCCTTATCCAGGACTGGCCGCGTTCGGACGGGAGCAGGCGCGGTGGTTCTTCGGCAGGGATGACCTGGTCGCCACATTGATCACTTTCTTGGACGAACGCCTGCACGCGGGGGGCATCCAGATTGTCGTGGGAAGGTCGGGGTCGGGAAAGTCCTCGCTGCTCCGGGCCGGTCTGCTGGCCAAACTCGATCAAGGTGTGCTGCCGGGTTCGAAACAGTGGCCGAAGCTGGTCTTCACCCCCACCGCCGACCCGATTCAGGCTTTGGTCACCCAGGTCTCGTCGCTCACCGGCACCGATCCGGCGCGTGTGGCGGCCGAATCGTACCGGTGGACCCCGATGGTGCGTGAAGCGCTGCACCGGCATGTAGGCCGTGAGGATCCCGGCGCCCGTGTCGTGGTGGTCGTGGACCAGTTCGAGGAACTGTTCACCCTCTGCGGAGACGAAGCGCAGCGGCGCCTGTTCGTCGACCTGCTCACTCGAATGACGACCACGGGAACGGACACCGGTGGGAAGGCGCAACCCGCCGGGTTGGTCGTGATCGGAATACGAGCCGATTTCTATGACGCCATCGCCGATTATCCAGAGTTGTATTCCGCCTTTCAGGACAGCCCGCTGCTTGTCGGGGCGATGTCCGAAACAGAGTTACGTGAGGCCATTCTCTACCCGGCGCGGGACGTGGGGCTGAGCATCGGGCCTGGTCTGATCGAAGTGCTCCTCCGTGACATGGGGGCCCTGCCCGGCAGTGGTGAGAACGGGGCGGCCGGCTATGAAGCCGGGCGGCTTCCTCTGCTGGCGCACGCGCTCCGTGCCAGCTGGCAGCAGAGACACGGTGCCACGCTCACCGTGCAGGGTTATGAGACCACCGGTGGCATACAGCGCGCCATCGCGAACACGGCAGACCAGGTCTTCAACCGACTGGACCCCGAAGGAGAGCTGATCGCCCAGTCGATGATCTTGCGTCTCATCAAGATCGGAGACGGGACCGATGACACCAGGCGGCGTCTTTCACACGAGCGGCTGATCAGCTCCAGTGCCGATCCGCAGATGGCCGCGGCGGTACTGGACGCCTTCACCGAGGCGCGCCTGCTCACCCGGAACCAGGACACCGTCGAGATCACCCATGAAGCTCTGTTGCGCGGTTGGCCTCGTCTGCGCGGCTGGATCGAGGGCGACCGCGCCGGACGACTGACCCGGCAGGAACTCGAAGAAGCCGCCGCCGCATGGGATCGCGAGGGTCGCGACTCGTACCTGCTCTACCAGGGCGGGCGACTGGAGACCACCCGCGCTTGGACCAGGAGCGCGCCACATCATGAGCTCACCCCTACCGCACATGCCTTCCTGGCGGCCTCGAACCGGCAAGAACGTCTCACCGCGAGAGCCCGCACCCGCAGGATCGCCGTCCTCGTGGTGTTCGCCCTGGCCGCCTTCGTAGCTTCGATCTTCGCCTTCTTCCAATGGTATGAAGCCCTTGAACAGCGAGATACCGCGAGATCCAACCAGATCGTCGTCGTGGCGGATCAACTCCGTGACACCGATGTGTCCCTGTCGGCCTGGCTGACCCTCGGCGCCCATCGCACGAAAACCAGCGACGAAACATACGGACGGCTCGTCACCAGCGAGAACAGCGTTCTATCCACGGCTCTGACTGGCCATACCGACACCGTCGAATCGGTGGCCTTCAGCCCGGACGGCCGCATCCTCGCCAGCGCGGGCAAGGACGAAACGATCCGGCTCTGGAACATCTCGGGGGGCCTGGCCCGCCCCACACCGTTGGGCGGCCCCCTTGCCGTGTCTTCCGTGCACTCGGTGGCGTTCAGCCCCGATGGCCGGACCCTTGCCGGTGCGGGCACCGACAGGACGATCCGGCTCTGGAACGTCTCCGACCCGGCCCACCCGACGTCTCTGGCCCAACCCCTCACCGGCCACACCGATGACATTCGGTCGGTGATGTTCAGCCCCGATGGCCGCACTCTCGCCAGTGCGAGTGATGACAGGACGATCCGGCTGTGGGACGTCTCCGACTCGGCCCATCCGACGTCTCTGGGCCGACCCCTCACCGGCCACACCGACATCGTCCTCTCGGTGGCGTTCGGTCCGGACGGCCGGACCCTCGCCGGCGCGGGCGCCGACAGATCGATTCGGTTGTGGAACGTCTCCGACCCGGCCCGAGCCACGCCCGTGGGTCGACCGCTCACCGGCCATACCGGCATCATCAACTCGGTGGCGTTCGGTTCGGACGGCAGCACCCTGGCCAGTGCGAGCGATGACCGGACGATCCGGCTGTGGAACGTCTCCGATCCAGCTCAGCCCGCACCTTTGGGCCAACCTCTGGAAGGCGACATCGGTATCCCCAGCTCGGTGGTGTTCAGCCCCGACGGCCATACCCTCGCAGGTGCGAGCAGCGACAGGACGATTCGGTTGTGGAACGTCTCCGACCCGGCCCAGCCCATGCCTCTGGGCCGACCCCTTACCGGCCACACCGCCGCCCTCCGCTCGGTGGCGTTCGGTCCGGACGGTCGCACCCTCGCGAGCGCGGGATTCGACCGGTCGATCCGGCTGTGGAATCTCCCTCATGGCCGCCTCATCGGCCACAGAGGCGCCGTCGTCTCGGTGGCGTTCAGCCCCAGCGGCCGGATCATGGCGAGTGCGGGTGATGACAGGACGATCCGGTTGTGGAACGTCTCCGACCCGGCCCGTCCGACGTCTCTGGGCCGACCCCTTACCGGCCACACCGACATCGTCGTCTCGGTGGCGTTCAGCCCCAGCGGCCGGATCATGGCGAGTGCGGGTGATGACAGGACGATCCGGTTGTGGAACGTCTCCGACCCGGCCCATCCGATGCCTCTGGGCCGACCCCTTACCGGCCACACCGAGGACATGAGATCGGTGGCGTTCAGTCCCGACGGCCGTACCCTCGCCAGCGTGGGCGAGGATGGGGTGATCCGGCTGTGGAACATCTCTGATCCGGCCCAGGCGTCGCTGTTGGGCAGCCCCCTTGCCAACCCCGCCCCTTTGATTTTCGCGGTGGCGTTCAGTCCCGACGGTCGCAGCCTTGCCAGTGCGGGCAACGACGGCTCGATCTGGCTCTGGAATGTCGCTGATCCGGCCCGGCCAACGCGATTCGGCCAACTCCTGCCCCGCCATGCCTCCTACGTGTACTCGGTGGTGTTCAGCCCGGACGGCCGGACCCTCGCCAGCGCGAGCGATGACAGGACGATCCGGCTGTGGGACGTCTCCGACCCGGCCCGTCCGATGCCTCTGGGCAGCCCTCTCACCGGGCACACCGGCAGCGTCGATTCGGTGGCCTTCAGCCCGGACGGCCGTACCCTCGCCGGTGCGGGCGATGACAGGACGATCCGGCTGTGGGATGTCTCCGACCCGGCCCAAGCCACGACTCTGGGGCCATCCCTCACCGGCCACGGCAACGACATCCGCTCTGTGGTGTTCGGCCCGGACGGCCGGACCCTCGCCAGCGCAAGCCGTGACGGCACCGTCTGGCTGTGGTCATTGAAGGTTGATGTGGCCATTCAGCGGATCTGCACCACTGTCCGCAACCCCCTCACCGCCAAGGAGTGGCAGCGCTATGTCGGCAACGACATCCCGTACCCCGCTCTGTGTCCCACGTGAGGTCGTCTGGGACGACCGGTACTGGTCGCCTGTTGGGGCTCCGGGCGAGGGTGATCAGGGGTTTCTGTGATCGGGGGATTCGGCACGCTGGTGGAGTGCGGAATCCCCCCGATCAAGGAGACCATCGCTCCCTGCCTGAGGCACGGGCGAAAAGGATTGGTGGACTCGTCGTCTTCACCGGCATCATGAGCGGATGGTGATCAGAGAAGCCACCGCTGAGGACTGGCTCGCCATCTGGCCGTTCTTCCATGAGATCGTCGCCGCCGGTGAGACCTTCACCTATCCGACCGACCTCGGGCGGGACGCCGGGCGCGGCTGGTGGCTGTTGCCGTCGCCGAACCGTACGGTCGTCGCCGTCGACGACGCGGGGAGGGTCCTGGGCACGGCGAAGATGAACAACAACCAGGCGGGCAACGGCTCGCATGTCGCGAGCGCCAGTTACATGGTCGATCCACGGCATTCCGGTCAGGGCGTCGGCCGGGCGCTCTGCGCGTACACGCTGGAGTGGGCGCGGGCGGCGGGTTTCCGCGCGATGCAGTTCAACGCGGTCGTGGAGACCAACGCGCACGCGGTGCGGCTGTACGAGTCACTCGGCTTCGAGGTGCTGGGCACGGTGCCGGAGGGTTTTCTGCACCCGGCGAAGGGCTACGTCGGGTTGCACGTCATGTATCGCGCTCTCTGAGGGGCAGCGAGGCGGGCAGGCCGAAGGGGACGAAGTGGTCGGGGCCGATGAACGAGGTGATCTCACAGACGCGGTCGCCGCGCAGGGTCAGCACGTTGAGCGCCCAGGGAAGGTACCCGCCGAGGTCCTCGTGCCAGAGGTAGGAGGCCACCGTGGGCTGGCCGTTCGCGCTGATCGGAAGGTTCCGCCAGCCGGGACAGTCGGTCAGCGGGACCCGTACGGCGAAGTCGGTGACGGCCGCCAGGCCGTGGTACCAGTGCGTCAGCGGCGGCATCGACCAGGTGACGTCCTCGGTCAGCAGCGCGACCAGGGTGTCGGCGTCGCCGCTCTCCAGTGCGGAGGAGTACCCGGCGACGATCTCCCGCAGGCGCGCGTCGCCGACCTTCCGCAGGGTCCGCTGCTGGCTGCGGGAGGGGACCTTCTCCGCAACGATCCGGCGGGCCCGCTGCAGGGCACTGTTCACCGACGCGACGCTGGTGTCCATCGTGGTGGCGATCTCGGCGGCGGAGAAGCCGAGGACCTCGAAGAGCAGCAGCGCCGCCCGCTGGTTGCCCGGCAGATGCTGCAGGGCGGCGACGAAGGCCAGTTCGACGGCTTCGCGCTGCTCGTAGCGCGCGTCCGGGGCGGCCGGCCCCTCGGCGAGGCCGGCGTCGGGGTAGGGCCCCAGCCAGGCGACGTCGGCGAGCGGGGCCTCGCCGACCATGGCGTGGTCGCTGGACGGGCCGAGGTCGACGGGCATCGCCCGCCTGCCACGGCGCTCGACGGTGTCCAGGCAGGTGTGGGTGGCCACGGTGTAGAGCCACGAGCGCAGCGAGCTACGGCCCTCGAAGCGCGCGAGCCCTCGCCACGCCCGCAGCAGGGCGTCCTGCAGGGCGTCGTCGGCGTCGTGGGTGGAGCCGAGCATGCGGTAGCAGTGGGCGTGCAGCTCCCGGCGGAGTGGCTCCACCAGGCGGGTGAAGGCGGTGTCGTCGCCGTCGCGCGCCAGGGCCAGGTCGGAGTCCTCGGTCCGTGCGGAAGAAAAATCGCTCACAGGCGATGATTCTGCCGCACGGTGGCGGTCCCCTCTCTGACGAGAACACCAGGAGGATTCCCATGACCCACCATCCCGTGCCCGGATGGTTCGACATCTCCACCCCCGACGCGCCGCGAGCGCGGCACTTCTACCGGGAGATGTTCGGCTGGCCGATGAACGTACTGGACGAGACCTACGCGCTGGTGGGAGGGGAGGACGGCCGGCCGGCGGGCGGGATCGGCCAGGCCGGTCCGGACAGCCCCTACACCGGGATCGTCGTCTATTTCCCGGTCGACGACGTGGACACCGCCCTTGAGCGGGCGGAGAGGCTCGGTGGTGGCCGGAGGCTGGAGCCGCAGAGCGTGCCCGGGATGGGGCGGATAGCCGTGTTCACCGACCCCGACGGCAACGCCGTCGGCCTGCTGAGCCCCTGACATCCACCACCGACCAAGGAGGACAGGTCGACATGACCGAAACAGAGCTGAAAGCCGATCTGCACCGTTATCTGCAGCAGGCCCGTGAGGCGCTGCTGTGGAAGCTCGACGGGCTCTCGGAGTACGACGTCCGCCGCCCGATGACGCCGACCGGCACCAACCTGCTGGGGCTGGTCAAACACCTGATCGGCGTCGAGTTGCTCTATCTGGGATACGTGTTCGGGCGGCACTTCGAGGAAAAGGTGCCCTGGTTCGGTCCCACCGGTCGCCTGGAGGACATGGACCCCGCGGCCGAGGATCCCAACGCCGACATGTGGGCCACCGCCGAGGAGTCCCGCGAGTACGTCGTCGGGCTGTACCGGCGGGCGTGGAAGCACGCGGACGCCACCGTCGAGGCGCTGGGGCTGGACGAGACCGGCCACGTGCCGTGGTGGGCCGAGGGACAGAACAAGCCGACGCTGCACCGGGTCCTGGCCCACCTGATCGCCGAGATCCAGCGGCACGCCGGGCACGCCGACATCGTCCGGGAGCTCATCGACGGGGCCGCCGGGGTGCGGGAGGACAACGACAACCTGGCACCGGGCGACCGGGCGTGGTGGGAGGAGTACCGGAACCGGCTGGAGCGGGTGGCCCGGGAGGCCGGCCAGGGCTGAGCCCGCCGGCCCGCCGCGCGGGGATGCGCTGCCCGGCCGGCGCGTCCCCGCACCCGAGCCCCGGGGCCGAATCGGCGCGGGGCCGGGTCAGCGGCGCTGGTCGCCGCTGCGGCCGCGGCCCCGGCCGCTGGTCAGGGTCGCGAGCAGCGGGCCGAGGCGGTACTCCACCGGGGTCGTCAGGGCGATCTCGGTGGTGGACCGGACGACGCCGCGGATCGTCAGGACCTCCTGGATCAGCGACTGCAGTTCGGCGTGGCTGCGGCAGGCCACCCGGACCATGACGTCGCTGGTGCCGGTGGTGGTGCAGACCTCAAGGACCCGGCTCAGCCGGCCGAGCGCGCCGGTGACCTCGCCCAGGGTGCCCTGGGTCAGCTGCAGGTGCAGGAACGCGGTCACCGGCAGGCCGAGGCGTTCCAGGTCGACCCGGGCGCTGAAGCCCGTCAGCACCCCCGACTCGACGAGCCGCTGGTAGCGCGCCTGAACCGTGTTCCGCGCGACCCCCAGCCGGGCCGCGAGCTCGCTGGTCCCGGCCCGGGGGTCCTCGGACAGGGCGGTCAGAAGCTCCGCGTCGAGCCGGTCAATGCTGGTCACTGTGCGCACCTGTCGTCGTTTGCCATGGGGGTCAACTGAGCAGGACGCTCAATATTCCTGCAGAACCTTGACGTACCAGCCACTCTAACTCCAGATTTACCGACATATGCGTCAGTTTCGGTGAAGGAGGCACACATGACCCAGACCGCCGAGCCCGTGGCCGGGGCGGGTGCCCGTATCGACCTCGCCGATCGCTACCGGCCGGGTTCCGGCCCGGTGCTGCTGACCGGAGTCCAGGCCGTCGGCCGGTTGGTCGCCGAGCAGCGCGCGCGCGACGAGCGGGCCGGTCTGCGCACCGCCACGTTCGTGTCCGGATACCAGGGCAGCCCGCTGGCCGGTCTCGACAAGACGCTCGCCGGCCTGAGGTCCGACGACCTGCGCCTGCTGCCCGGGCTCAACGAGGAACTCGGCGCCACCGCCGTCTGGGGCAGCCAGACCGCCCTGCCCGGCGGGCGGCGGACCCACGACGGCGTGGTGGGTCTCTGGTACGGCAAGGGGCCCGGCGTCGACAGGTCGGGCGACGCGATCCGGCACGCGTCCACGTACGGCGTCGACCCGCGCGGCGGGGTGCTGGCCCTCGCCGGTGACGACCCCGGCTCGTCGTCGTCCACGCTGCCGTGCGTCAGCGAGCGAGCGCTGGCCGCGATGGGGCTGCCCGTGCTCTACCCGCGCGACGCCGAGGAGATGGTCGCCCTCGGGCTGTACGGCATCGCCCTGTCCCGGGCGTCCGGCTGCTGGGTCGGCGTCAAGGTGGTCACCGCGGTGGCCGACGGGCTCTTCACGGTCGACCGCGACTTCGCCGACATGCACATAGAGGTTCCCGGGATCGAGTGGGAGGGGCGGCCGTGGACCTACCGGCAGCGCACCCTGCTCTCCCCGACCGACAGCCTGCTCGCCGAGGCCGACCTGTTCGGTCCCCGGTGGGCGATGGTCGAGGCGTTCGGAGCCGCCAACCCGCTGGACGTCGTCGAGGTCGACCCCGCCGACGCCTGGCTCGGCATCGCGGCGCCCGGCGCGACGTACGACGCGGTGCGCCAGGCCCTGCTCGACCTGGGCCTCGACCAGCGGGACCTCGAGCGGGCCGGGATCCGGCTGATGCGGATCGGGATGCCCTACCCGCTCGGGGCCGGCACCCTGCGGCGGTTCGCGCGCGGGCTCCGCCAGATCCTGGTCGTGGAGGAGAAGACCTCCTTCGTCGAGAGCCAGGTGCGCGACCTGCTGTACGGCTCGGCCGACGCTCCGGCGGTGCTGGGCAAGCGGGACGCGGACGGCCGGCCGCTGGTGCCCGCCGGGGGACTGCTGAACGCCGACCGGCTGACCGGGCCGCTGCGCGGGCTGCTCTCCGACCGGGTCGAGCTCGCCCCGCCGCCGAGGGCACCTCGGATGGCACTCACCCTGACACCGGTGGCGAGCCGCACCCCGTACTTCTGCAGCGGCTGCCCGCACAACCGGTCGACCGTGCTGCCCGAAGGGTCCCTGGGGGCCGGCGGCATCGGGTGCCACACCATGGTGACGATCGCCGACCGCCAGAGCGCGCAGGTCACGTCGCTGACCCAGATGGGCGGCGAGGGGACGCAGTGGCTGGGACAGTCGCAGTTCACCGACGTGCCGCACATCTTCCAGAACGTCGGCGACGGCACCTTCTTCCACTCCGGCCAGCTGGCGCTGCAGGCGTGCGTGGCGGCCGGGGTGAACATCACCTACAAGATCCTCTACAACCAGGTCGTCGCGATGACCGGTGCGCAGGACCCCCAGGGTGCCCTGAGCGTTCCGGCGCTGACCCGCAAGCTGCACGCCGAGGGCGTGGCCAGGATCATCGTCTGCGCCGAGACGCCCCGCGGCTACGGCAGGCGGGCCCGGTTCGCGCCGGGGACGCTCGTCTGGCACCGTGACCGGCTCGACGAGGCGCAGCGACTCCTTCGCGACGTGCCGGGCGTCACCGTGCTCATCTACGACCAGCAGTGCGCGGCCGAGGCCAGGCGGCTCCGCAAGCGCGGCCGGCTCGCCGAGCGGACCGAACGGGTCGTCGTCAACGAGAGCGTCTGCGAGGGGTGCGGCGACTGCGGGGTGCAGAGCAACTGCCTGTCGGTGCAGCCCGTGGAGACCGAGCTCGGCCGCAAGACCAGGATCGACCAGACCTCCTGCAACACCGACTACACCTGCCTGAAGGGGGACTGCCCGTCGTTCGTCACGGTACGGGTCGACCCCTCCCGAAAGCCCGCGGCCACGTCGCGACCCGAGCCCCCCTCGGTGGCGGATCCGGTCATCCCGGTGGCGAGCCCGACGTACGACGTGTTCCTGGCCGGGATCGGCGGCACGGGCATCGTGACGGTCAACGCGGTGCTGGCCACCGCCGCCCTGCACGACGGCCTGCGCAGCGCCGGCCTCGACCAGACCGGCCTGTCGCAGAAGGCCGGCCCGGTGACGTCGCACCTGCGGATCTCGGTCGACGGCGGCGAGCCGGCCAACCGGGTCAGCACCGCCGGCGCCGACACCGTGCTGGCGTTCGACCTGCTCGTGGGCACCGACGCCAGGCACCTGGCCCTGGCGAGCCCCGAGCGCACCGTCGCGATCGCCTCGACGAGCCGGACACCGACCGGGGAGATGGTCTACGACGCCGGCCTCACCTACCCGGACGCCGGGCCGATGCTCGCGCGCCTGCGGAACTCGACGTCCAGGCTGCACGAGCTGGACGCGCTCGGCGCCGCCGAGGCGCTGTTCGGCTCCACGGACGTGGCGAACCTGCTGGTCGTGGGGGCCGCGTTCCAGGCCGGTGCGCTGCCGCTCACCGCGCGGGCCATCGAGCGGGCGATAGCGCTCAACGGGGTGAAGGTCGACCTCAACACCGCCGCCTTCCGCTGGGGCCGGGTGAGCGTCGCCGACCCGGCCGCGTTCGCCCGGGCCGTCTCGGGCGACCGGGTGCGCCCCGCCGCTCCCGACGGCTCCGAGTTCCTGGCCGGCCGGTCCATGGCGGGCGAGACCGCCCGGCTGGCGGGCCTGCGGGCCGTGCAGCTGCGGGCGCACTCGAACGCGGACCTGGCCCGGCGCTACGTCGACCTCGTCGAGACCGCGTGGACCGCCGAGCGGGCCGTGGGGGAGGCGACGGCCTTCAGCGAGGCGGTGGCCCGCGGCGCGCACCGGCTCTGGGCCTACAAGGACGAGTACGAGGTGGCCCGCCTGCTCACCGACCCCGCCGCCGACCCGGTCGCCGGGCAGGTCCCCGGGGCCTCGAAGGTCACCTACAACCTGCACCCGCCGATGCTGCGGTCGATGGGAATGAGCGGGAAGCTCAAGCTCGGTCCCTGGTTCCGGCCGGTGCTGCGCGGGCTCGCCAGGGGGCGGGTGCTGAGAGGTACCCCGCTGGACCCGTTCGGGTTCGCGCACGTCCGCCGGCTTGAGCGCGCGCTGGCGGCCGACTACCGGGACATGGTCGCCGAGCTGGCCCGGACCCTCGACGCGGCCGGCTACGACCGCGCGGTGCGGGCCGCCGAGGCCGCGGAGCTGGTACGCGGCTACGAGGGGGTCAAGCTGGCCGGTGTCGAGCGCTACCGCGAGCGGCGCGACGAGCTCGGCGTCCCGCTCGGCGCCGAGGTGCTGCGGCTCCTGCGCTGACCACCGCTTCCGGCGTCGGTGGTGTGCGGAGCCCGGTGGCCGTCCACGCTTCGAGCCGGTTCTTCGTCCGCGACGCCGGAGCGGCGCGGACGAAGAACCGGTCCCGGCGCCTGTCGAGCAGCAGGTCAGGAGGTCCCATCTTGCAAATGCGCCTCCGTAGTGTCAAGGGGGCTACCTACTGCGACTTTCATGGCATGACCTAGGAACTGACGGTCCATGCTCACCGCTCTCGAAGTCTTGACGTGAGTGTTCTACCGACTACATGCTGGACGCCAGGACCGAGCCGGAGGGCATCCCGCAATGACCACCACAGATCCGATCGTCGCCACCTTCACGATCAGTAGCTTCGAGGCGGCCAAGGAGGTCTATCGCCAGAAGGATCTGCGACAGGCGCTCTACGACGAGGGTGAGGTCGTCATGGGTGACGTCCTGGTCAACCTGCACGGCGACGAGCACCGGAAACGGCGGCGGGTGGAGAACCGCATCTTCCGGCGCGAGACCTTCGACCACTACGAGCGTGACCTGTTCCCCCAGGTCACCGAGGTGACCGTGGCGCCGTACGTGGCCGCGGGCGGCGTCGACCTGGTGCAGCTCGGTCACGAGCTGATGCTCAACCTCGCCGCGCTGACCGCCGGGATCGACCGGCCGGAGGGAACCGCCGAGGAGACCAGGCGGCTGTACGACTACATGCAGTGGTTCATCAAGGGGGCGACGCTCGCGCACTCCACCGAGGACAAGCCGGCCCTCGCCGCGAGGATCCAGCGGGCCCTCGAAGAATGGGACGAGGAGTTCCTCAAGCCCTCCGTCGCCCGCAGGAAGACGGCCCTGGCGGCGCTGGAAGCGGGAGAGATCACCGAGAACGACCTGCCGAGGGACATCCTCACGACGCTGCTGCGCGGTAACGACGAGCTGGCCCTGCCCGCCTTCGCGCTGCGGCGTGAGATCGCCTTCTTCCTGCTGGCCAGCGCGCACACCAGCGCCACCGCCTTCGTACGGTCCATCGACCACATCCTCGGCTGGCTGGCCGACCACCCCGAGGACGCCGAGCGCGTCACGGGTGACCCGATGTTCGTGCAGCGCTGCGTGCACGAGACCGTCCGGCTCAACCCGTCGAGCCCCGTCGGCATGCGATGGGCGCTGGCCCCCGTGTCGCTGAAGTCCGGGACGGAGATACCCCAGGGTTCCAAGGTCGTCATCGACCTGCACGCCGTGAATCGCGACCCCGAGGTGTTCGGCCCCGACGCCGCGGAGTTCAACCCGTATCGCGAGCTGCCGGCCGGGGTCGGCCCCTTCGGCCTGTCGTTCGCCGCGGGTATCCACGTGTGCATCGGACAGGACCTGGCGGCCGGGGTGGTCCCGCGGGCGGACACCGCGCCTGAGGAGCACCTCTTCGGCCTGGTGCCCGGCGCGGTGCGGTACATGTTCAACCAGGGGGTACGCCGCGACCCGGCCGACCCCCCGCAGCGCGACGCCCAGACGCAGCGCCCGTACTGGGGGACGTATCCGGCCCTGCTGGGGTGACGGCGTCGATTTCGCAACGGATCAGGTGAGGGAGCAGATGGGTTACCAGGTACGGGTCGACAAGGATGTCTGCATCAGCTCGGGCAAGTGCGTCGCGGACGCGCCGGCGGCGTTCAGGTTCGACGACGACGAGATAGCCGAGCCCACGACCGGCGCGAGCACGCTGAGCGGCGACCTCCTCGTCGAGATCGCCCGGAACTGCCCTTCCGGCGCCATCCGGCTCTTCGAGCAGGGGGTCGAGGTCGCGGTCGACTAGGGCGGGTTCGCGGGGCCTCGCCCATGCCGCGGGGCGCCGCCCCCGGCTCCGGGGTTCTCACGGCCGCGGCGCGGACACGACAGGGCCCCGTGGAGAGGCGTGTTCTCCACGGGGCCCGAATCGTACGAAAGGCTCAGCGCCGACGGGTGCCCTGGCGCCCGGGAGCGCGCTTGCGCACCGGCGCGCCCGAGTTCGCGCCGCCGCCGCCCGCGCCGGTGCGCCCGGCCCGCAGCGCCGTGGCGGCGAAGCCGTGATCCGACCGCAGCCTGGTGAGGTCCGGGTCGTTGTTCCAGAAGCTCAGCACGTCCTGCTCGGGGAAGTTCGCCGCCATCAGCTGGATCGCGATGTCGTGGCGGACGTACTCCACCGCGACCATCACCACCGCCGGGTTGTCGGAGTAGATGCCCCAGGCGTCGCCGTTGAGGAAGCCGCCGATGACGCACTCCTGCCGGTCGCCCACCGCGACGAACAGGCGGCAGCCCAGGTTCTCCAGTACGACGGCGGGCGGCGAGAGCCGGTGGATGTACGTGTGCGGCACCGGTTTGGTGTCCTCGCCGAACGACATGACCGTCACGGAGACGCCCTGGTCCTGCGCGTCCCGCACCAGCTCGTCGAGCGGGTCCACCTCCTCGGGCCACACCGACAGGAAGAGGTCGCGCTGGGCACTGACGATGACGTCGCTCGCGCGCTCCAGCAGGGCCTCGCGCCCGGTGAGGTTGTGGATCAGGTGCAGCCGGGAGGGCGCCGCGATGCCGGGCAGCGACTCGCGCAGCGAGCCGAGCGTCGACTCGTAGTGCCGGCTGAGCCGGTCGAGCAGCGACTTGGGGGGCAGCGGCAGATAACTGACCGTGTCCTCGGGGGTCCGCACCTCGTAGGTCACGCCGGTCGCGGTCAGCTTGCCGAGGGTCTCGTAGACCGTGCTGCGCGGGACGCCCGACCGCTTGGCCACCTCGTAGCCGTTCAGCGGCTCACCGGCCGCCACCAGAGCGATGTAGGCCTTCGCCTCGTAGCCTGACATGCCGAGCTCCTGAAGACGCTCGATGATGCCCTCGGTACTCATCGCGAGCCTGACCTTTCCTGCTGTCGCGTGGGGCCTAGCCGCTGGCGTCGACCGGAGGTCCGTGAGCCTGGTCGCAACAGCCAGTCGAGAAGTCGGGTGCGCACCCACACTACAGGCCGGTGCCCTCCGGCCGGGACAGCTTGTGGATCTTCGTTCATGCGCGCGACATGTCCAGCATCTGCTCGTCGGTCAGGGGCTTGCTGCCCGAGGCCGCGAGGGCGGTGTCCTCGAACGCGAACGCCCGGGTCAGCGGGCACGCCGCGAGGAAGGCCACCTTCTCCCCGGCCCGCGGACGGCGCTCGGGGATCGGCCGGGTCAGGTCGACGCGGACGCCGTCCTTGATCACCTCGTGGATCGCCCCCTCGCGGACCAGCACGGTGACGTCCTTCAGCGGGTCGCCGTCGACCACGATCACGTCGGCGACGTAGCCCTCGACGAGCGCCCCGACCTGCCCCTCCATCTTCATCGCCCACGCGGCCTTGGAGGTGGCCGCCACGATCGCCTCCATGGGGGAGAAGCCCGCGTAGCGCACGAGCATGTCGAGTTCGCGCGCGTGCCACTCCCCGCAGGGGGTGACCGCGAAGCCGGTCTCCGATCCCGTGATGACCCGCACCCCGGCCCGGTGCGCCTTGCCGATCATCTCTCCGGTCACCTCCAGCTCGGCCCTGAAGACGTCGAGCAGCGCCGGGGCCGTCCCCACCTTCTCGCCGTAGTCGACGAGGTTGCCGAGCAGCGTCAACGTCGGGCAGAGCGTGGTCCCGTTCTCCAGCACCGCCTCCAGCGCGGCGTCGTCCATGTAGCTGGAGTGGTAGATCATGTCGACGCCGGCCTCGGCGGACTCCTTCGTGCTGATCGAGTTGCGGCAGTGCCCGACCACCGGCGTGTTCAGCTCGTGGGCCGCCTCGACGACCGCCCTGATCTCGCGCTGGGACCAGACCTTGACCTCCGGGCCCTTCACCGAGGGGATGAGCCCGGTGACCATGATCTTGATCCAGTCGACGCCGTGCTTCACCTGACGCCGCACCTCGCGGGTGATCCCGTCGAGATCGTGGACCACCGTCGCGTAGCCCGTCGTGCCCTCGTCCCTGATCAGCCGGCCGGCGGTGCCGCCGAGCATCGTCATCAGCGCGTTGCCGCCCGCCCGCATCCGCGGGCCCTCCACGATCCCCGCCTCGATCGCGTCCCGGAGCTCGACCCCGATGTTCCACAGGCAGTCGGCGTCCATGACGCTGGTGACGCCCGCCCGCAGGACCTTGCCCGAGTTGTGCGCGGACAGCATGGAGCTGTACGCCTCGGTGCGGTGGAAGAACAGCTCGTCGTTGCCGGTCGGCTCGCCGAAGGACAGGTGGGTGTGCGCGTCGATCAGGCCCGGCATGACGGTCTTGCCGGAGGCGTCGATCCGCAGCGCGTCGGGCGTGCGCGCCACGATCTCGTCGGCGGAGGCGCCGACCGCCGCGATCCTGCCCTCGTGGATCAGCACGGTCTCACCGGTGCGCGCGGGAGCCCCGGTCCCGTCGATGACGGTTCCGCCCTCGATGGCGATCATCTGCGACATTCGACTCTCCTCACGCTGGGGTACGGCCGGGACGGCCCGGAATCGGGCAGTCCCGGCCACTGCTGATCCTGCGCCGCGACATGGCTAGTGTCAAGGCGTATAACGACCAATACTCGCCCGCTCGTGACCTGCGGTCCTGTGCCGGCCGGACCCGCCTCGTCACGACACCTCCCGCCCGAACAGGACCGGGTAGCTGCCGAAGTGGTCCCGGCTGGAGTGCGACTCCTTCACCGGGGGGTTGGCGGGATCGAGCCGCACGCCGTGGCGGAGCAGCTCGCGCACCATCAGCGGCACCGTGCCGAGGACGTGCTCCGCCTCGCCCTCCTTGGGCACGGTGCCGCCGTCCAGCTCCATGCCGATGCAGGCGTGCATGCCGCCGCCGAAGGTGTGGCCCCAGGGCTGGACCCCGGAGGGCACCGTCCGGTCGGGGTCGAAGGCCGCGGCGTCCGCCCCGAACACCTCCGGATCGGCGTTGGCGGCCTTGATGTCCATCCGCACGAACGTCCCGGCGGGGATCGACCGCCCGTCCCGCAGGGTCACCTCGGTGACGGCCTGGCGCCTGGCCTCGGGGCTCGCCGGATGCAGCCGCAGGACCTCGTGCACGCAGCGCTGGACGAACAGGTCGTCGTCGAGGCGGTGCGCCCGGTCCGGGTGCCGCTCCGCCCAGCGCAGGATCTCGTCGACGGAGTGGGTGAAGGCGTTCGCGGTGCTGTGCGATCCCGCCTGCAGGTAGAAGGCGACCTCGCGCAGCATGACGTCCCGGTCGATCCGCAACTCCTCGTGGTTGCGGATCAGGGCCATCAGCACGTCCTTCGGGTACTCCTCCTCGGCGACCGCCGGGTCCGCGAGCAGGGCCGTGCGCCGCTCGTACGACGGCGTGAAGAACATCTCGTCGAACCGGCCGAGCGCCTCGGACACCTCCGCCCGCACCACGTCGGGATCGCGGGTGGTGTGGATCAGTGTCGCGCCCTCGGAGAACTTGGTCGCGAACTCCTGCAGCGCGTCGGTCTCCCGCACCGAGCCGGTCACCCGGTCGACGCCGGCGACCTTGGCGGTCAGGTTCATCACGGTCCGGGTGCCCAGCAGCACCAGGTCGGCGGCCCCCCGCGCGATGACGGGTGTGAAGGCCTCGTCGATGATCTCGGGGACGAGGTCGGCCTCCCAGGTCCTGAAGGT
Organism: Streptosporangium sp. NPDC049644; assembly: GCF_040675205.1. Taxonomy (NCBI): domain Bacteria; kingdom Bacillati; phylum Actinomycetota; class Actinomycetes; order Streptosporangiales; family Streptosporangiaceae; genus Streptosporangium; species Streptosporangium sp. NPDC049644. The sequence continues at coordinate 33,288 of NZ_JBFAOJ010000035.1, forward strand.
GCCCCGGCGGAAGAGCCGGTTCTCGACGCGGCGGCGGAGCTGGTGGTCGGACCCGTGCAGATCGAGCAGGGTGTCCCGCATGACCACGCCGCCCGCGGTGTACAGGCCCTGGCGCAGCTCGCGCTGCCGGAAGGCGTCCCAGAGCTCCTGGTACCTCGTCAGGGTCACGGTCGAATCGTCGAGGATGTTCGTGCCGGTCATTGTCGCTCCCGCTGTCAGTCGGTGTCTGCTACTGGAGACCCTGGTGGACCCCGCCGTCCACGGGGATCGCCGTGCCGGTGACGTACCGTGCCTGCTCCGAGCAGAGGAAGGTCACGACGGCGCCGAAGTCCCGCGGCTCGCCGAGCGCCCTCGCCGGGATCTGGGCGATCTCGGCATCCAGGTTCCCGCCGTAGACGGCGCCGACCCGCTCGGTGGCGTGCAGGCCGGGCTGCACCGAGTTCACGGTCACCCCGTCGGCGGCGACCTCACGGGCGAGGGTCTTCAGGAAGCCGGTGGCTCCGGCCCGCGCCGTGGTCGACAGGATCAGGTTGGCGATCGGCTGCCGGACGGTGATGGACGTGATCGCGACGACCCGTCCCCAGCCGTTCTCGCGCATGGCGGGCACCGCGGCGAGGCACATCCGGACCACGGACATCAGGTTGAGGTCCAGCGCGCGGGGATAGTCCTCGGCCCTGGCATGGGCGAAGTCGCCCGGCGGCGGGCCGGGCGCGTTCGTCACCAGGATGTCGACGCCGCCCATCACGCGCCGCGCCTCGCGCACGAACCGCTCGCCGCCCTCGGGGTCGGACAGGTCGGCCACCACCCACGAGGCGTTCGATCCGATGCGCTCGGCCGCGGCGCGGGCCCGGTCCGCGTCGGTGCCGCAGATCGTGACCCGCGCGCCCTCCGCCGCCAGGGCGGCCGCGGCCGCGAAGCCCAGCCCGCCGCTTGAGGCGCCGATCGCCGCCCGCCGTCCGCTCAGTCCGAGATCCATGCTGATCCCCTCATCTCGTCGGTCTCCTCATGGAACACCCCGCCCGCGAGCCGGCGGCCGAGGGCACGCAGCTCACGGCCCCTCCCGACGCCGGTCACCGCCCGCACCCGCCCGGCCGTCACGGTCCTGGCCAGGAACTCGCCCGGCTCTCCCGCACGTCCGACGGTGCCGTCCACGACCGTCGGCGCGCCCGCGTCCGGCCATCCCGCGACCTCCAGGTGGACGTCGTACTGGTCGGTCCAGAACCACGGCGACTCGTCCAGCGGGGTCGGGGGGCCCGCGATGGTCGCCGCGACGGCCCCGGCCTGCTGGATCGCGTACTTCCAGTGCTCCACCCGCTCATGGCGCCCCCGGTGCGGGACGAACTGCTCCACCACGTCGCCCGCGGCGTACACGTCGGCGGCACCGGTGCGGCCGAACTCGTCGGTGCGGATGCCCACGCCCACCTCCAGGCCCGCCGAGACGGCCAGTCCGGCGTTGGGCACGGCGCCGAGGCCGGCCACCACCACCTGGGCGGGCAGCCGCTCGCCGTCGTCCAGGACGACGGCCTCCACCCGCCGGCCGCCCACGATCTCGCGTACCGTCCGGCCGGGTCGCAGCCGCACGCCGCGGTCGCCGTGCAGGCCGGCCAGCATCTCGCCGACCGCGGCCGGCACCAGCCGGTACAGGGGGGTGGGAAACGGGTCGACCGCGACGACGTCGGCGCCGAGCCGGTTCAGCGTGGCGGCGACCTCCGAACCGACCAGTCCCGTCCCCACGACCACGACCCGGGTTCCCGGCGAGACCTCGGCCCGCAGCCGGTCGGCGTCGGCGAGGGTCCGCAGCAGGTGCACACCGGGCAACGTGGCACCGGGGAAGCCGGGGCGCCTGGCCGCCGCCCCGGTGCACAGCACCAGGACGCCGTACGGCCGTTCGCGTCCGCCGACCGTGACCCGGTGCTCGGCCGGGTGCAGCTCCGTCACCGGGTGCCCCAGCACCAGCTCGATGTCGTTGTCCGCGAACCGCTGCTCCGGCGCGACCAGCAGGTGGCGAGCCTCGCGCTGTCCCGCCAGGTAGGCCTTGGACAGCTGGGGACGCTCGTAGGGGAGCGCCGCCTCCTCGCCGATCAGCACGATGGGCTCGTCCCAGCCGTGGCGCCGCAGCGCCAGGGCGGCCGTGGCGCCGGCCAGGCTCGCGCCGACGATGACCGCCGGGCCGCGGGCCGTCACGGTTCGTGCCGCACCACGTGGCGGAACATGGGCTCTCCCTTCCGGGTACCGGTCTGGACGGGGTCGTGGGGCGGGAGGCTTTCCAGCTACGATCCCGTTGGGTCAGAATGTAGTCGTTAGATTCCTCACGTCAAGAAGGACAAGCCAATGCCTGAGGTGGCAGCGCGATCGGCACTGATCCTCTCCGGAGGCGTGGCGCATGACTTCCCGACGAGTTCCGCGATCCTGGCCGAGGTGCTGGGCGAGGCGGGGTTCGAGACCGTCGTGACCACGGACGTCGAAGGGGCATGCCGCGGCCTGACCGGTGAGCGGCGGCCGGCGCTGCTGGTGTTCAACATGCTCAGGTGGACGATGCGGGTCGAGCGTTACGCCCACCTGCGTGCCGACTGGTCGATCTCGCTGAGCCCGCCCGCGCGGGAGGCGCTGGCCGGCCACCTGCGGCACGGTGGCGGGATACTCGCGATGCACGGCGCCAGCATCTGTTTCGACGACTGGCCCGGCTGGCGTGACCTGCTGGGCGGGGTCTGGCGCTGGGACCGGTCCTCGCACCCGCCGCTGGACGGTCCCGTGCGCGTCACCGTGGCCACCGGGAGCCATCCGATCGTCGACGGGATCGGCGACTTCGACGTCGTCGACGAGGTGTACGGCTTCCTCGACAGCACGCCGGACGTCCGCGGGCTGATGAGCTCGCCACACGGCGGCACCGACCATCCCCTGCTCTGGGCGCGCGAGGTCGGGGCCGGCCGCGTGGTCTACGACGCACTGGGGCATGACGGCCGCTCCTACGAGGTGCCCGAGCACCGCCGCGTCGTCCAGCGCTCCGCCCTGTGGGCCTCGGGCCACCAGCTTTCCTGATATGTCAGGACTCGTGCGCGCCGAGGTGTACCAGTGCGATCCTCGCGCCGAGCCGGCTGGGCAGGAAGGCGCCCTGGACGCTGCCGCGACCGGCGGTGTCGTCCACGCCTGAGGCCGCGGCCCGGCCGGCGAGCCGTCCCAGGGTGAATCCGCCGGAGATGCGGGTGCCGCCCAGGTCGGCCGTCGCGCTCAGGCCCCCGAGGCAGTCGCCCGCCGCGAACAGGCCGCCGATGGGCATGCCGAAGACGTCCAGCACCTGCAACCGCTGGGTGACGCGGAAACCGCCGGAGACGAAGTTCACCCCGATCACCATCGGTACCGCGGTGAACGGCGGCGTACTCGTCGTCCGGCGCCCCGGAGGCATCACCACCCGTCCGGTCAGCGGATCCCTGCTCCGGCCGCCGTCGAGGAAGGCGTTCCACTCCCGCACCGTCCGGTCGAGGGCGTCGGCGGGGACGCCGATCTCCCCGGCGAGGGCCTCCAGCGACGGCGCCGAAACGGCGGGCTGGGGCATCTGCTCGATGAGCGCGGCCTTCTCCTCGGCGACGACGGAGTCGAAGACGTACCAGCCGCGGCGGCCCGGCTGCGCCAGCAGGTGGGCCACGCGCTCCTCGTACGGTCCCGCCTCGTCCGCGAACCTGACGCCCTCGCCGTTGACCGCGATCGCGTCCTCGACCAGCGAGGAGGACACGATCACCAGCGGCGGCACATGGGTCATGTTGATCAGGTCTCCGCCGACCGCCTGTCCCATCAGGTGCCCGTCGCCCCGGCAGGTGTCGACGCCCAGGTACGGCCCCTCCGCGAGGAACCTCGGCTGGAACCGCTGCCGCAGCAGGGGATTGGCCTGGTAGCCGCCGGTGGCGAGGACGACCCCGCGGCGCGCGGTGATCGTGACGGTCCGCCCGTCGGCCTGCCGCACCACCACGCCGGTCACCCTGCCCTCGCCGTCGGTCACCAGCCGCCGGGCCGTCGTCCGGAAGAACGTCCGCACGTTGGGAAGCCCGAAATCGGGCTGGAAGGCCCGCTGGAACATCCACGGATCGACCACCGCGGCCATCCGGTCGATCGAGTGCTGTCGCGGCCGGGGGATGAACCGGCTGAACCGCACGCCCCGGTCGGTCAGGATGCGACAGGTCTCGGCGCTCTCCTGGGCGAAGAGGCGGACAAGGTCCTCGTCCCAGGTCACGCCGTACTCCTCCGCGGCCGCCTCGACCATCCGTCCGGCGTCACGGACGAACGTCTCCACATCGTCCTCGATGCCCTGGTCCGCCTGCATGGCCGATCCGACGAACGCCAGGTACCCCGTGGACCAGACGCAGTTGCCGCCGATCTCTCCCAGGGCCTCGACGGCCACCACCTCGACCCCCTCGGCCGCCGCCGAGGCCACCGCGGCCATGCCGGCGGGGCCGGTGCCCAGCACCACCACGTCCGCGGCCGACTCCGCGTCGCCCGTTCCGAGATCGATCGCCGCCTGAGATGTCATCCGGACAACCTCCGCCAATTCCGTAGTGGTGTAACTAACGTCTATTGCGGTGAGGCGTGAGCGGAGAAGCCGGGGGAACGGGTGCCACCGCCCCCTCGGCGGACATCGTGGCCGCCGCCCTGGATCCCGCCGTCGGCCCAGGCCGCGCGTACCGCGCGCGTGGCGACGTCCGCCCAGGTCAGGCTCAGGGCGGCAGCATATTCGGCGATGGCGCGCTCGATGTCGTCCACGACGAGGCCGTAGTGGACGTGCTCCATGCCGATGCCGTTCTCCTCAGGCCTGCGTGACCCCGAGCGCCAGCCCGCCGTCGACGGTGAGGATGCTGCCGGTCACCCACTCGGCGCAGGCGAGGTAGACGACCGCCTCGGCCACCTCCTCGGCGGTCCCGATCCGGCCGAGCGCGTGTGCTCCCGCGAGTCCCCGCAGGCGCGCGTGGGCCTCCTCGGCGGTGCCCAGCCCCGCGCGCTCGTTGATCTCGGTGAAGACCGCGCCGGGCCGGACGCAGTTGACCCGGACGCCCTGGGGCCCGAGCTCGGACGCGAGCACCCCGGTGAGGGTCTCCAGCGCGCCCTTGGTGGCCGCGTAGGGCGAGGCCCCGGGAAAGGCCCGCTGGGTGTGCACGGAGCCGAAGAAGACGATCGACCCCCTGCTCTCGCGCAGGGCCGGCAGGGCGAGCCCCGACAGCTGCGTCGGGCCGACGACGTTCGAGTGGTAGAGATCGAGCATCTGCCGCTCGTCGAGCTCGTCCAGCGCTCCGCGGTACATGTTGCCCGCGGCGTTGACCAGCGTGTCGAGGCCGCCGCCGTGCTCCAGGGCGGCCGCCAGCAGCCGCTCGCGGTCCGCCGCGACGGTGACGTCGCCCGCCACTGCCAGGCAGGCGGGACCCAGCTCGCCGGCCACCTCTTTGAGCCGGTGTTCGCGCCGGCCGGAGACGGTGACCCGCGCCCCGCGCTCGACCAGGGTGCGCGCCACCCCGGCGCCGATCCCGGAACCCCCTCCGGTCACCAGGATCGACGTGCCCGCGATGTCCTTCATCAGGCCCCCACCGAGTCGACGGTCTTCGGGCGGGCCAGGTTCCGCAGGGCGGCCTTCGTCAGACCGCCGTCGACGGCGACCGTCTGCCCGGTGATGTACGCCGCGCCGGCCGACCCCAGGAACAGCACGCAGTCCGCGACCTGCTCGGCGGTACCGAGCCGGCCGAGCGGCACCTGCGCCTGGCGCAGCTCGCGGACCTCCTCGTCGGCGTAGATGGCATCCGACATGCCGGCGAGGATGAGCCCGGGAGCCACGGTGTTCACCCGGATCCCGGCCGGCCCCCATTCCAGCGACATCTGCTCGGTCAGCCGGATGACGGCGGCCTTGGTGGCGGTGTAGGCGCCGGCGTTGGGCGCGGCGGCGATGCCGTTGATCGAGGCGATGTTCACGATCGCGCCCCCTCCCGCCGGTTCCATCAGCCCCGCCGCGTGCCGGGAGACCAGGAACGTTCCGGTGAGGTTGACCTTGAGCACGGCATCCCAGTCGTCCAGGCTCAGGGTGCGCAACGGACCGAACCGCACCAGCCCGGCGTTGTTCACCACCAGCGCGGGCGCCTCGTCGAGCGCGGCGAACGCGGCGGCGACCGACGGTTCGGACGTGACGTCCACCTTGCCGGCATGGGCCGACTCCCCGATGCCGGACGCGACCTCCCGCGCCGCCGCCTCGTCGACGTCCCAGAGCGCGACCCGGTAACCCGCCTTGGCGGCGTGCCGGGCGATGACCGCTCCGATGCCGCTCCCGGCCCCCGTGACAACGGCCAAGCTCATCTAGCGCTCCTTCGCGGGGCGGCGGGCGCCGCCGGGCTGGGCTCTCCGGGTGACAACGGCCAAGCTCATCTAGCGCTCCTTCGCGGGGCGGCGGGCGCCGCCGGGTCGGGCGCTTCGAGTGACAACCGCCAAGCTCATCTAGCGCTCCTTCGAGTTCTGGACGACGCGTCGTCCGCGGATCCCCGCCGGCTCGTACGGGCTCCCGCCCCGTGCGGTTCGTCCGTGGAAAATACGTCGCTATAGCACCAACGACTATAAGCTGTCGTCAGAAGGTTCGTCCACACCGCGCCCCGCGATTTCTTACTCGCGGGCCGTCAAAGGAGCCATCGTGACCGATCAGCACAGAGTCATCCGTGAGACGGGCCCGGACGTGATCGACGTTCACGCCCACGCGGTGCTCCCCATGTCCCTGGGAGCCGCGGGCGCCGCAGGTCCCGAGCTCGGTACCTCTCCCGACGGCCGGCCTTTCTACCGCGTCGGCGACTACGTGCTGCACGGCGTCCGGTACGAGGGCAGCCCGTTCATGGACGTCGACGTCCGGATCGAGGCCATGGACGCGGCGGGCATCCACCGGCAGCTGCTCTCTCCCAACCCCCTGACCTATTTCCACGATCTCGACGCGCGGACGGCGACCGGCTACTGCCGGGCCCACAACGACGCCATGGCCGAACTCGTCCGCACCCACCCGGACCGGCTGCTGGGCGCGGCACAGCTCCCCATGCAGGACATCGGAGCCGCGGTCGCCGAGCTGGAACGTTCCGTACGGGAGCTGGGGCTGTCGGCCGCCTACATCGGCACCGACCCGGGGCGCCGGCTGGACGATCCGGCGATGGACGCCCTGTACGAGGCGGCGGTGGGCCTGGACGTACCGGTCTTCGTCCACCCGACCCCCATCGGTGCCGACGGCCCCCCCGACGATCCCCGGATGCGCAGGTTCGACCTCGACCTGCTGTTCGGATTCGCCGCCGACGAGACCCTCGCGGTGGCCGCCCTCGTCTTCGGCGGGGTGCTCCATCGGCATCCTCGGCTGGATGTCTGCGTCTCGCACGGTGGCGGCACGATGGCGTACGTCGCCGGCCGGTTCGCCCGGGCGGCGCAGGTGCCGCGAGCCTGGGTGCCGGACTTCCTGCGGGAGAACGGCGTCGAGCCGTACCTGCGCCGGCTCTGGCTCGACACGCATGTGCACAGCGAGCGTTCACTGGATCTCCTCGTCGAGGTGGCCGGCACCGACAGGCTGGTCTTCGGCACCAACTTCGCCGGTTGGGACGCCGGGGGCGCCGGGGCGGTGGAGGAGGTGGGCGGCCTCATGCCCACGCTCTCCGCCAACGCCGCCAGGCTCCTGCGCCTGGGGTGAGGTGGGCGGGCGGGTTCGCCGATGTGCCCACGCTCTTGGCCGACGCCGCCGGGCTTCTGCGCCTGGGGTGAGGTGGGCGGGCGGGTTCGCCGATGTGCCCACGCTCTTGGCCGACGCCGCCGGGCTTCTGCGCCCGCCCCTAGCCGGACCGCACGGGCAGTGTCCGGTGCGTCCACCAGTAGGCGACCGCCGCGAGCAGCAGCAGCACCACGCACATCGCCCAGGACGCCTCGTAGCCGTCGGTGGCGTCGGCCACGGCACCGAAGCCCCACGGCGCGACGAGCGCGCCCGTGTAGTAGCCGGCCATGGTGACCCCGGACGCCCGGCCCACGGACTCCGGGGCCCGGTCGACGACGACCGCGTGGGTCAGCCCCGAGCCCGCGAGATTCGCCGCCAGTCCCAGCACCGCTCCGGCCGCGACGAGCGGCGGCCACCATCGGGCCCCGGCGAGCAGCGCGACGACACCCGCCGCGGTGGAGAGACAGATCAGCGCGACGAACACCGCCCGCCGCCGGGCTCCCAGCCGGTCGGCCCACCGCGCCGCGCCGAGCATGCCCCCCAGGGCGAGCACCGTTCCGGCGGCCGTCAGCGGCCCGGCCTGCGTGAGCGGCAGCCCCATCTCGTCGTGCACGTACGTGACCAGCCAGGACTGCAGCGGCTGGGAGCCGCAGATGAACAGGAAGGCCGCGAGGGGCAGCGCCCGGAAACCCGGCCGCAGGGGCGGCTCCGGCCGGGCGGTGACCGAGGATCCGCCGGTGCGGGGCAGCATGACCAGCACGGCGGCCGCCGCCAGGCAGCCCGCGACCGCCAGGCTCCATGCCACCGCACGCCATCCGACGGTGTCGACCCACCCGCCGCCCAGGGCCAGCAGGCTCGCGATCACCGGCACGCCCGCCGTCTTGAGGGTCAGGGCGAAGCCACCCGCGCCGGGACGGGCGACCGCCATGACCGCCAGGTTGGTGCCCACGTTGCCGAACGCGTACGCGACGCCGCCCGCCACGGCCACGAGCACCAGGACCGGATAGCTCCCCCCGAGCGCCGCGGCCGTCCCGCCCACCGCCACGGTGATCATGTTCAGGGCCACGCAGCGGCGGGCGCCGAACCTCGCCCCGACCCGAGCCGCGAGGAGCGACGCCAGGCCGGTGAACCCGAAGAACAGACCGATGAGCAGCCCCAGGCCCGCGCGGCTGATCCCCAGCTCGTCCTGGAGCGCCGGGCCGACGAAACCGAACAGGAAGCCGGGACCGGCGCCGAGCCCGATGGCCAGGCCGCACGTGATGATCACCGGCCACATCCCGGTGCCGCGCGACGCGAGCGCGGCCCGCTCGGGGCGGGTCAGGGTGACTCGTCGTTCGGGCCGGAGACGGCACCCGCCGAGACCGTCCAGACACACGGCACGTCCGGACCGGGGGGAGGCGTCACCGTCCAGGCGCTCCCGCCATGGGTCGCGATGCTGCGTACGCACCGGGCGCAGTATCGCGGGCGCCCTTCGGGGACTCCCGGCACCTCGCCCTCGGCGACCGTCGCCGTTCCGGGGTTGTCGCGCCAGTACCGCTGCCCGCTGCCGCAGGCGTGGCGGAACGTGGTCGTGTCGCCGCGCGTCTCCACCATGCCGACCGAGCCGTGCGCGCGCAGCAGCGCCGCCACCTCGCCGGCCTCGATCCGGGTGCCGACCAGCTCGTCGAGCCCGACGGTGGCCTCACCGATGAGCGTGTCGATGACGTCGTTCAGCGGGAGGCCGGTGGCCGCTATGTCCAGCAGACCGGCGATGAGGGAGATCAGCCGGTCGTGCAGCTGCCGCCACCGCGCGTGTTCCTCCTCGACCAGGGCGAGGACGTGCTCGGCGGGCGGCGGATCCAGCGACCGCAACCGTTCGGGGAGCGGGATCAGGTGGAGGGACTCCGCGGTCATGGGCTCTCCTTGTCAGCGCAGATAGGAGGCGACCAGATCGTTGGAGGCCAGCAGCTCGTCGGAGGCCCGGTCGAGCTCGTTGCGACCGTTGCGCATGACGTACGTGCGGTCGGAGACCCGCAGCGCGGACGCCTGCTGCTCGACGATGAGGAAGGTGACACCGTCGTCGCGCAGTTCGCGCACCACCTCGAACAGGTCGTGCACGATCCTGGGCGCCAGGCCGAACGAGAGCTCGTCGATCAGCAGCAGCCGGGGCCGGCCCATCATCGCCCTGGCCAGGGCGAGCATCTGCTGCTGGCCGCCGGAGAGCGAGGAGGCCGAGGCCGCCAGCCGTCCCGAGAGCTCGGGGAAGATGCCCAGGACGCGGTCACGGTCACTCCGGATCTGCGCGGCGGGCGCCTTGCGGCTCGCCGTTCCGAGGTGGAGGTTCTCGCCCACGGTCAGGGTCTGGAAGATCCCCCGGCCTTCGGGCAGCTGGCACAGGCCGAGCGCGGCGCGCTTCTCCGGCGTCGTCCTGCCCAGGTCGGCACCGTCGAAGCGCACCTGGCCGGACCAGAGCGGCAGTACGCCCGAGAGCAGGCGCATCAGCGTCGTCTTGCCGGTGCCGTTGGGCCCGAGGACGGTGATGATCTCCCCCTCCGCCACCTTCAGCGAGACGTCGTGCAGGACCTCCAGCCGCCCGTAGCCGGTGCGCGCGTCCTCAATCTCCAGTAGCAAAGTCGGCTCCCAGGTAGGCCTCGACAACGACGGGGTCGCGCAGCACGTCCCGTGGGGCACCGGACTGGATGATGCGCCCGAAGTGCAGGACGGCGACGTTCGGACAGAGCCGGGTGATCAGTTCCAGGTCGTGCTCGATGATCAGGACCGCCGCGTCGCGACCCGTCGCCCAGCTGGTCAGACCGGTGACCAGCCGGTCGACGTCCTCGGCGCCCAGACCGGCCGCGGGCTCGTCGAGCAGCAGCAGCCGCGGCTCGTTCAGCAGGCCCCGCGCGACCTCGATGATCTTCTGGCTGCCGATCGGGAACTGGCTCGCCGCGCGTTCCGGATGCTCTCCCAGCCCGAACGTCGTCAGCAGCTCGCGGGCCAGGCCGCGCAGCCGCCTCTCGTCATGCCGCGCGGTCGGCAGACCGAACAGCTCGGCGAGGTGCCCGCCGCGGAAATGACGCCCGGCGCCCACCATCACGTTCTCGACGGCGGACAGGTCGGGGATCAGCCGGGGGGTCTGGAAGGTGCGGGACACGCCGAGCTTCGCGATCTGGTGCGCGGACCTGCCCACGACGCTCCGACCCCCGATCCGCACGTCCCCCTGGTCGGGGCGCAGGTATCCCGAGATCACGTTGAGGCAGGTCGTCTTGCCGGCGCCGTTGGGGCCGATCAGCCCGGTGAAGCCGGGGTGCACCGGCAGCCTGACATCGTCGAGGACGACGTTGCCCCCGAACGACATCCTGATCCCGTCCAGTTCGGCGACCGCCTCACCGGCAACGGAGTTCGGCATCGCCGAGCCCGTTGAAGTGTCGATCGACATCGTCAACTCACCTCCGACCGGTCTGACGCGGTCCCTCGTGCGAAAAACCGCCCGATCGACCGTGAGTCCCTGAATGTGGCGAACAGGGAGACCAGGCCGCCGGGCAGGACGGCGATGGCGATCATGAGGACCGCCCCGTAGGCGATGGCCTGCAGGTCTCCCAGGTCCTGGAAGAGCTCGATCAGCACCACCGCGAACGCCGCGCCGATGAGCGGACCCCAGTGCGAGCCCGCTCCGCCGACGAACACCATGACGAGCATCGGCACCAGGAGATTCATCTCGAACATGGCGGGGAAGATGAACGTCTGCAACTGGCCGTACAACGACCCCGCGACGGCGGCGATGAACCCGGACAGGCCGAAGGCGATCAGCCGGTAACGCAGTGCCGAGACGCCGAGCGATCCGGACAGCTGCCCCAGGTGCCGGACGGCCTGCAGGGTACGCCCGAAGCGCCCCATCAACGACCTGCGGACCAGGAAGAAGCCGATCGCGGCGACGGCGAGGGTGACGAAGTACGTCGAGGCGCTGCCGGTGATGCCCGGCAGCGTGAACACCTGGACGCTCAGACCGCCTCCGCCGCCGGTCAGCGAGCGTGCGCTCTTGAACAGCTCCACGATCGCCATGCCCAGCGCCAGCGTGGCGATGGCCAGGAAGAAGCCGGTGAGCCGGATGGCCGGGAACCCGATGAGCACGGCCAGGCCGCCTGCCAGGAGCCCGACGAGCGGAATCGTGACGAGGAACGGCACCCCCTGCGCCATGGCGATCGCGCTGCCGTACGCGCCGATCGCGAACAGCGCGGCATGCGCCAGACCGATCTGGCCCGACCAGCCCACCAGCAGGTTGAAGCCGAGGGTGGCCACCGCGTAGACGAGGGTGAGGTTCAGCACGAAGAGGAGGTAGCTGTTGACGACGAAGGGTGCCGCGAACAGCAGCAGCAGCGCCGCCACCGCCACCGCGGCCTTGGTGTACCGGACCTTGTGCTCCTGCGGCCCGGCGGCCGCCTCGACACCGGCGATGCCCATGCTCGGATCCTTTGTGTACGTGGTCGTCGCTGTGACCTGTCCCGTCTCAGACATCCCGCAACCTCAGACCCTTGGTGAACCCGTCGGGGCGGAGCATGAGCACCAGGAACACGGCCAGCAACGCGACGGCGAACTGCGCCGACGTCGAGATGTAGGTGCCTACCAGCTGCTGGATGATGCCCAGCGCGAGGCCGCCGACGAAGGTGCCGAACAGCGAGACGAATCCGCCCATGGTGGCCGCGACGAACCCGTAGAGGATGAGCGACGCCGCCGAGTGGGTCGAGACCAGCGTCGACTGCGCCTGCAGCATGACGGCCATGGTCGCGATCAGGCCGCCCATACCCCAGGCGATCGCGGACAGGCGGCCGGCGTTGACCCCGACCAGCCGTGCGGTCGCCCGGTTCTCGGCCACGGCCCGCATCTGGGCACCCGTCGGGGAGCGGAAGAAGGCGGTGATGCCGATCGCGCCGAGGGCGCCGACCACGATGGTGACCACCTGCGCCCAGCTGACGACGAGGCCGGCGATCTCGACGTACTTGCCGGACCAGGGTGCCGTGAAGCTGCGGGGCTCATGACCCCAGATCAGCCCGATGAGGGCGTTCAACGCCAGGGACAGGCCGATGGTCATGAGGAGCAGCGGGAAGTGGCCGTACTTCGCCAGCTTGCGCATCAGCGCCAGGTCGATGACGATCGCGAGCAGGGTGCCGACGAGGAGGGTGACCACCACGGCCGGCCAGAACGAGCCGCCGAGGGCGTTCAGCGCCGTACCCACGTACGTGGCCACCAGCCCGATCTCCGCCATCGCGAAGTTCGGGACGTCGGCCGCCTTCATCACCACCACGATGGCCAGGCCCAGCAGCGCGAACCAGCTCCCGGACTCCAGTCCGCTGAGCACTGTCTGCAACATGTCTCTCCGCTTCGGTCCGGTACGTTCTCGCCTCTCCGACCGGCCGGGAGAGTGCCCGGCCGGTCGGTCGCGGCTCATTCAGGTGCGGTGAACTTCTGCAGGACCGACCACTTGCCGTCCTTGAACTCCGCCAGGCCGGCCTGCTGCACGCACGTGTGGCCCTCGGGGAGCTTGCCGCACGCGATGTCCGGGATCGAGCCCAGCGAGATCGGGTTCTCGGCCAGGCCCTCGGCGGTCCTGTTGAAGTTGGCATAGGAGACGTCGTCCCCCATCCGCTTGACCAGCTCGGCGAACGCCTTCAGGAAGCTGTACGTCTGGAGCGAGAACCCGCTCTCCCCCTGCTGGCCCGAGTACTGCTTGGCGAGGGACCGCCAGTGCTCCACGCTCGGGTTGTCGGTGGAGACGACATCGGCCTGCATGCCGCCGATGAAGCCCTCGGCCGCCGCGCCGGCGGGGCCCACCGCGCTGGTGCCACCGGTGCCGGCCCCGCCCTGGTCGGCGAAGACCGGGATGGTGACGTTGCGCTGGCGCAGATGCTGCAGGATCAGGGCGACCTGGTTGTTGTCGGTCGCGAGGAGCACCGCCTCGGGCTTGGCGGCGATGACCTTGTTCACCACCGAGCTCACGTCGGTCGAGCCGGGCTGCACGTCCTCCTCGGCCACGATCTTCACATCGGGGTGCTTGGGCATCTGCAGGTCGAGAGCCTGCTTCATGGAGACGCCGAGGTCGTTGTCCTGCTTGATGACGGCCAGCTTCGTGAACTTCTGCTTGGCGAAGTAGTCGATCGCGACCTGCTGCTGGCTAGCCCGCGTCGCGCTCAGCAGGTAGACCTCCTGCTGCTTGGGGTCCGCGGGGGAGACCGGACCCCAGACCGGGGTGCCGTTCTCGGCGATGAAGGACCAGGTGCCGGGCAGGCCCTGGGACCCGGAGGGTGCTACCAGCGCGTACACCTTCTCCTGGGAGACCAGCCGGCGCACGTTGGTGACGACGCGGTCCGCGGTGAACCCGTCGTCGAGCAGGACCAGCTTGATCTTGCGGCCGTTGATCCCCCCAGCGGCGTTGATCTCGTCGGCGGCGATCCGCATGCCGGCTTCGAGGCCCTGGCCGGCTATCGCCGCCGTACCCGTAAGTGGCAGGGTAGCGCCTAGTGTGATCTCGTCCTTGGTGATCCCTGGGGGCGCCTCCACCGAACTGGCGGAGGTGCCGGTGTCGCTTGAGACGTTTCCGCAGGCGGTTGCGAGCGCGGCGACCAAGAATGCCGCTGTGACCATGTGTGGCTTGCGAGCCATCCGGGTCCTCCGAAGGAGCCGTGGGGGGAATGGGGAGTACGGGGTGTGTAACGTCCCGTTAATCTACGAAGCGGTCGATACGTCGTCAAGAGTCTAACGACGAACGCTCTAGAGTGATCTTCGCTAGTCAGCGGGGGGATGCGCCCGGCCGTGCCCGGGCCGGACGCGGATCGCCGACTCGTCCAGGCCCGCCACACCCGGCTGTCCGATCAGTGCGAGGGTGCGGTCGATCTCCTCACGCAGGATCTCCAGGACCCGGCCGACACCGGCCTGGCCGCCGGCGGCCAGGCCGTAGAGCCAGGGGCGGCCGACGAGGCACGCCCGCGCCCCGAGTGCCAGTGCCTTGACGACGTCGCCGCCCCGGCGCACCCCGCCGTCGAGGACGACGTCCACCTCGTCGCCGACCTCCGCCACGATCTCCGGCAGCACGTCGAGCGCCGCGGGCAGCGAGTCGGCCTGGCGGCCTCCGTGGTTGGAGACCGCGATGCCCTGGCAGCCCACCTCCACCGCCCGCCGGGCGTCCTCGCCCGTCATCACGCCCTTGAGCAGCACGGGGCCGCCCCAGGCGGCGATCATCCACTCCAGGTCCGCCCAGGTGTGGCCGGGGTTCAGCAGGCCCGCGGTCGCGGCGGCGAGACCGCTGGTGCTGCGCTGCTCCGGCATGAGCCCGGTGAAGTTCGCGAAGGTGACCTTGGGGCCGGTGAGCAGCTCGGCCAGCCAGCGGGGATGGCTCAGCACGTCCCAGCCGGTGCGCGGGTTGACCTGGGGCGGGACGGTCAGGCCGTTGCGCAGGTCCTTCTCGCGAGCTCCCACGACCGGGACGTCGACGGTCACCACCATGGCGCCGAACCCGCAGTCCCTGGCGCGCGAGATGAGCGCCTGGATCGTGCCGCGGTCTCCCCAGGGATAGAGCTGGAACCACTGCGGCGAGCTGACGGAGCGCGCCACGTCCTCGAACGACACGCTGGAACCCGAGCTGACCACCGACACCGTGCCGGACCGCTCGGCGGCGACGGCCGCCGCGACCTCGCCGGCGCGGCCCACCATCCGGGCCAGCCCGGTGGGTCCGAGGATGACCGGCGTCTCCAACCGCCGGCCCAGCACCGTGACCGCCTGGGGACGTGAGCCGACGTCGACCAGCACGCGCGGCCGGAACGTGATGTCGGAGAACGTGCGCCGGTTCTCCTCGACGGTGAACTCGTCCTCGGCACCGCCGTCGACGAAGTCGAACACCATCCTCGGCAACCGGCGCCGAGCCGCCTCCCGCAGGTCCCGCAGCGTGATCGCCCGCCGGTACTGCCGCCTGTGCACTTGCTTCCTCCTGGTACGGGAACGTTCCCGACGCGGGCCGCGCGCCGGCGGGACCCGCGTCAGGGAGTGGCTGTGACGGGGTCAGCCCAGGTCGAGGACCGCGAACAGATCGGGGTCGCTGCGCCGCAGCCGCCGGTAGTTGGCCGCCCACATCTGCTCCCGGAAGCTGCTCCTGAGGTACGCCGAGCGGTAGCTCTCGGCGGTCGTGCGGTCCAGCGGCCTGCCGCCGACCGCCATCGCGGCCAGCTGGTAGCCCGCGCAGAGCTCCATCAGCAGCGCCTCCACGGTCACGTGCTCAAGGGTGTCCCCGACGTGCAGCGATCCGTGGTGGCCCATGAGCAGGGCCTTGCGCCCGCCCAGCGCCGCGACCATGAGCTCGCCCTCCTCGGACGGCACCAGGTTCGGGTCGTCCACCCACGGCACCACCTCGTCGAGCAGCAGCGCCGCGTAGTCGTAGTACACGCCGTAGGGCTCGTCCGTCGTGCTCAGCACCGACATGTTCTTGGCGTGGGTGTGGATGACACAGTTCACGTCGGGGCGGGCCCGGTAGATGGACGCGTGGAAGTTGATCCCGACCGACGCGGGCAGCGTGGCGGGCTCGATGACCTCAAGGTCGAATCCGACCTTGCTCACGTGCTCGGGAAGCGTCTCGTCGAAGTACTGGAACGGGGTGACGAGGAACGCGTCCTCGCCGGGCACCCTGAGGCTCACGTGGCCCCCGACCTGGCTGTCGAGACCCTCTCGGTGCAGGATCCGCCGGGCGGCTGAGATCTGGAAGCGGGGGTCGCTCTCGCTCACGCGGCGGGAGGGAGCGGCACTCACGTTCGCGGTGAGAGTCATGTGATCCTCCGATTCGGCTGCCGCTCGGACGGCGGCACCGCCTGTCCGAGGAAGGCTAGCCGTGCGACTATTCCGGCGCTAGGGTTCTAGTGACGCTTGGTTCGAGTCACTGTCCGTACACGCGGGCGACCAGGGCCGAGGCGACGGCGGCGGCGCGACGTCCAGATGGAGGACTGATGAAGGCGGGACGCATCGGAGTCCTCGGGGCCGGAGGCATGGGGTCCGCCTTCGCGGCGCTCCTCGCCAGGTCCGGCCACGACGTCGTCCTCATCGGCCGTGGCAGTGAGCATGTACGGGCGGTCGCGGAACGGGGTCTCGCCGTGCTGCCGCCCGACGGGCGGCCGTGGACCGTCGCCCTCGACGTCAGCCCGCACGCCGAGGACCTGCCCCCCGGATCGCTGGACGCGGTCGTCATCCTGACGAAGGCGTACGACCTCTCGGCGGCGGCGCGTTCCGTAGCGCCCGCGCTCACGCCGGGTGGGGTCGCGGTCAGCCTGCAGAACGGGCTCGGGCTGGCGACCCGGCTCGCCGCCGTCTTCGGTGGCGAGCGCTCGCTGGTCGGCACCACGACCGTCGGCGCCGCGCTGCAGGGCCCCGGCCGGATCTCCGTCTCCGGGGCCACCGCCGCGGGCGAGTCCTTCACCTACCTGGGCGAGATGGGGGAGGCCCGCGGCGGCTCGCGCGCCGCCGGCGTCGTCGCCGCGCTGAGCGCCGCCGGCATTCCCACGGCGTACCTCCCGCAGGTGGGCGAGGAGATCTGGCGCAAGCTCGCCCTGGCCGTCATGAGCCCGGTCAGCTCGGTCCTGCGGCTGACCGTGGGCCAGGTGTGGGCCAGCGACGAGGGCAGGTCCCTGGTGCGGCGGATGTTCGACGAGGTGGTGGCGGTCGCGCTCACGCAGCAGGTGCGGCTGGACCCGGAGCGCGCCTGGGCCCACGCGAGCCAGGTGTTCGAGGGCACCGGCGAGCACTACACGTCCATGTGCGCCGACGTCATGAACGGCCGCAGGACCGAGCTGTCGAGCATGGCCGGCGCCGTCCATCGAATCGGCCGTGAGCAGGGCGTCCCGGTGCCGGCGCACGGCGTCGTACTGGAGATGCTCGGCGCGCTCGGGGTCAGGTGAGCGCCGTGCCGACTCCCCGGGCAGTTACGTGGTAATGCTTCTAGCGACTAATGGTCGGCAGGCTGCGGGTCCGCGGCTCCCCGGCCGAAGGGCGGCACGACGGTGATCTCACTCGCGGCAGGAACCGTGCTCGACGCCGCTCCCGCGCGGATCCTTGAGGCGGCGAGCGCGGCCGGCTACGACGCGGCCGGCCTGCGCCTCGACCCGGGCTCCGTCGGCCTCGCCGAAGCGGAGCGGCTACGCCGCCAGGCGGACGACCTCGGACTCCGGCTGCTCGACCTCGAAGTGGTGCGGCTGGGGCCGGATCGCGACCCGGACCACCAGCGACGGCTGCTCGACCTGGCCGACGCGCTCGGGGCCCGGTTCCTGCTGACCGTGAGCGAGCACCAGGACGGCTCCGCCACGGCATCCGACCTGTCCCGGCTCTACGAGGCGTCGAGGAACCACACCGTCCGGATCGCCCTGGAGTTCATGCGGTTCACCGGTGTGCCGACGCTGGCCGCCGCGCTGGAGGTGCTGGAGCTGACCGGCGCGGTCGACGCCGTCGTGCTGGTGGACGCGCTGCACCTGCACCGTGCCGGAGAGCTCCCCGAGGATCTCGCCGGAGTCCCGGCGGGACGGATCGGCTACGTGCAACTCTGCGACGCGCCGGCGCGCGCACCGCAGGGACTCCAGGCGCTGTCCTGGGAGGCGAGACACGATCGCCTGGCCCCGGGGGAGGGGGACCTGCCCCTGGCCGAGCTGCTGGCCAGGGTGCACCCCGAGGTCCCGCTCAGCGTCGAGGTCCAGTCCGACCGGCTCGCCGCCCGGTGGGATCCCGGGTCCAGGGCCGGACATCTGCTCGCAAGCACCCGGCGGCTGCTGGCCGCCGGCGGCACGACGATCTGAGGAGTGACCCGATTGAGAATTCTGGTGACGGGTGGTGCGTCGGGGATCGGCGCGGCGGTCTGCCGGCATCTGGACGGCATCGGCTGGACGGCCGTCCCGGCCGACCTGCACGCTCCCGAGGGAGGCCTGGCCCTCGACACGAGGGACGAGGCCGCCTGGGAATCGGCGCTCGACGCGGCCGGCCCGCTGGACGGCCTGGTGAACTGCGCCGGGATCCGCAGCCGGTCCGGCATCACCGAGCTGGACCTGGCCGACTTCCAGAAGATGCTCGACGTGCACGTCATCGGCACCTTCCTCGGCATCCGGGGGATGGCGCGGCGCTGGTCGGCACAGAGGAGGACCGGCGCGGTGGTGAACATCGCCTCCGTCGTGGCCACGCACGCCGTCGCCGGTCAGATCCACTACGTGGCGGCCAAGGGGGCGATCGCCGCCATGACCCGGGCGGCCGCCGTGGAGCTGGCTCCGGTCGGCGCGCGGGTGAACGCCATCGCCCCCGGGATCATCCGGACGCCGATGACCGCCGACCGGCTGACCGACCCCGACCAGACCGCCTGGCTGATGTCA
Source organism: Streptosporangium sp. NPDC049644 (assembly GCF_040675205.1). Taxonomy (NCBI): domain Bacteria; kingdom Bacillati; phylum Actinomycetota; class Actinomycetes; order Streptosporangiales; family Streptosporangiaceae; genus Streptosporangium; species Streptosporangium sp. NPDC049644. Next base: position 52,344 of record NZ_JBFAOJ010000035.1, read on the forward strand.
CGCGTCCCGGCGGGCAGGCCGGGGGAGCCGGAGGAGATCGCCACCGTGGTCGCGTTCCTGCTCTCCGACGCCGCGTCGTACGTGAACGGCGCCCTGCTGCCGGTCGACGGCGGGTGGATGGCGAGCTGACCGGCTTCCGGCGGGTCTCCGGCGGGTCTCCGGCGGGTCTACGGCGAGAGAGGCCCCCGGAGGGGGAGGTGTCCGTTTCGCTAGGCTCGGATGATGGGCTCTCCTAGAACACTTGTGCTGTGGGATATCGATCACACGCTGGTCAGCATCGACGGGGTCGGCAGGGACATCTACGCCGAGGCGTTCCAGGTGGTGACCGGGCAGCCGATGCGGCGGGTCGCGGCCATGGCGGGGCGGACCGACTGGGCGATCACGGCGGAGACGCTCCGGATGCACGACGTCGAGGTGTCGGAGGAACTGCTGGGCTCCTTCGTCGCGGCCCTCGCCGAGGCGTTCGTCGTCTACGAGGCGGAGATCGCACAGCGGGGCAGGGTCCTGGCGGGGGTGCGCGAGGTGCTCGACGTGCTGGCGGGCCGGGCCGACGTGATCCAGTCGCTGCTCACCGGGAACATGGAACCGCTGGCGGTCGGCAAGCTCAGGGCGTTCGAGCTGGAGGGTTTCGTGGACCTCGAGGTGGGTGCCTACGGGATGGACCACGAGGACCGCGCGGTGCTGGTGGGCCTGGCGCAGCGGCGTGCCGCGCGGAAGTACGAGGAGTCCTTCACCGCGCGGAACACGGTGCTGGTCGGGGACACGCCGAACGACGTCCTGGCCGGGCTTGAGGGCGGGGCGCGGGTGGTCGCCGTCGCCACCGGTTCCAGCGACGTCCAGGCTCTGAAGGAGGCCGGCGCGGAGCTGGTGCTGGAGGATCTCGCCGACACCGTCGCCGTGGTACGGGCCCTCCTGGGACCGTCGGATCTGTAGGCCGCCTCTGTGGGCCGCGGGGAAGCGGGTACGTCAGCAGGCCGGTACGTCGACGAGCCTGACCAGTTCCGGGAGGACCGTGCCCAGCGGGGCGTCGACGGCGAGCGTCGCGTAGCCGTCGCCGCGGGTCGGGCCCTGGTTGACGATCGCCACCGGGATGCCGAGCTTCGCGGCGCGCAGCACGAACCGGCGGCCGGACATCACCGTCAGCGACGACCCGAGCACCAGCAGCAGGCGTGCTCGCTCCACCAGGGCGTAGCACTCGCGGACCCGCTCCGGCGGGACGGTCTCCCCGAAGAAGACGACGTCGGGCTTGAGCACCCCTCGGTCACACGCCCGGCAGCCGACCAGCTGGAACCCGTCGACCTCCGCGTCCGCCAGCTCCACGTCGCCGTCCGGGTTGATCGCGTCCGCTCGGGCACCGAACCGGGGGTTCGCCAGCGTCAGGCGGTGATCCAGTTCCTCGCGCGAGCTCGAATCACCGCAGTCCAGGCAGATCACCTGATGCAGGCTGCCGTGCAGCTCGACGACCGCCTCGGCGCCGCCCGCCTGGTGCAGGCCGTCCACGTTCTGGGTCACGATGCCGGCCACCAGGCTGCGCCGCTGGAGCCGCGCGACCGCGTGGTGGCCGCTGTTCGGCCTCGCCCCGGTCATCGCCCGCCACCCGAGGTAGCTCCGCGCCCAGTAGCGCCGTCTGGCGGCCGGGTCGCCGGTGAACGTCTGGTAGGTCATCGGGGTGTGCCGGACCAGGGAGCCGAGCGGCCCCCGGTAGTCGGGAATCCCCGACTCCGTCGATATCCCGGCCCCGCTCAGCACCACGACACCGCCCGCGGCCACCAGCTTCGCCAGCGTCCTCGTATCCTCGCTCACCCTCCCATACTGACCCACCCCGCCTACCCGGCCGGACTCGGGCACGTCCTCTCCGGATGCCTTCCGAGGTCAGCGGAAGTCGTCGGCGTGGTCGGCCGCCCACCGGCGGAACGGGGTGGCCGGTGCTCCGGTGAGTTCCGCCACGACGGAGGTGGTCGTCTCCGGGGAGGCCACCATCCGCGCGTGCGCGTCGATGATCCCCTCCGCCGCGGCGGACGGCCAGCCCTGGTCGAGCAGCTCGCGCAGCGCGATCTCCGGGGCGAGCTCCTCCCAGCGCGTCGGCCGGCCGATCGCCTCGCCGATGGCGGCCACCTGCTCCACCTGGGTCAGCGCCTCCGGGCCGGTCAGTACGTACCTCGCCCCGGCGTGGCCGGTGCCGGTGAGCACGCTCACCCCCGCGGCGGCGATGTCGCGCTCGTGGATCAGTGTCCTGGTGGCCGCGCCGTGCACCCAGCGGACGACGCCGGTCCGGCGGATCTGGTCGGCCCACATCAGGGTGTTGGCGGCGAATCCGCCGGGCCGCAGGAACGTCCACTCCGCTCCGGACCGCTCGATCAGCCCCTCGACGAGGGCGTGCGAGCCGAGGATCGAGTTCGGGTCCTGGTCGGGGGCGTCGGAGGTGCCGCGCGCGGAGAGGTAGACGACGCGGCGGGCGTGCTTGGTGATCCTCTCGATGGTCGCGGGCGCCGCGTGGTCGGCCGCGAGGGTCGGCCAGACGAGGAACACCGAGTCGACCCCGTCCAGGACGGCGTCCAGGCCGCCGGGGTCGGCCAGGTCGCCGCGTACCACCTCGGCGCCCTCCGGGAGCCTGGCGGAGGAGGGGTCGCGGGCCAGCGCGCGCACGGTGGCGCCCGCGCCGAGGAGCCGGGCCACGACCTGACCGCCGACCTTGCCGGTCGCCCCGGTAACCAGAATCATGATGATCTCCTTTGTCAGTGGGAACGTCGCGATCAGTCTTCATCCTCAACCATGGTTGAGGTCAACGGATTCAGGGAGGATGAGGCCGTTGTCCACCGAGCACCAGCCGTTCTCCGGAGGCGAGGGCGGGAAGGCCGGGACGCCGTGGACGCGCGGGCGGGTTCTCGCGTCGCTCGCCGTGCTGGTCGCCGGGCTGCCGGCGTTCCACGACGCCGTGCCGAACGCCGTGGGCAACCTCGGCAGCCTGCTGGAGACGTTCCTGCCCTGGATCGGCCTGGCGGTTCTCCCGCTGGCGGTTCTGGCGCTGCTGCGGCGTTCGGCCCTCGCGGCGGTGGCCCTGCTGCTCCCGGTGACGGTCTGGGCCGCTCTCTTCGGCGACCGGCTGCCGTCCGCCGGGCGGGGAGCGGCACAGCTGTCTCAATTGACGCTGCTCCAGCACAACGTCGCGGACGACAACCCCGATCCGGCCGGGACCGCGCGGGCCCTGGCGGCGGCCGGTGCGGATCTTGTCGCGCTGGAGGAGGTGACCCCCGAGGCGCTGCCCGTCTACGGGGCCGCCCTCGCGCCGGACCATCCCCACCGCGTCGTCGTGGGCACCGTCGGGCTCTGGTCCGCCTATCCCCTCACGGACTCCCGGCCGGTGGACATCAGGCCGAAGGACATCGAGGGCGACTGGAGCCGGGGGTTGCGGACCACGGCGCGGACTCCGTACGGCGACGTGGCCGTCTACGTCGCCCACCTTCCCTCGCTCCGCGTCCGGCTGCCGGACGGCTTCGGCTCCGGCCGGAGGGACGAGAGCGCCGTCGCGCTGGGCGCGGCCCTCGCCGCGGAGAGGCTGGAGCGGGTCATCCTGCTGGGCGATCTCAACGGCACCCTCGACGACCGGGGCCTGGCCCCCCTCACCACACGGCTGACCCCGGCGCGGGAGGGCTTCGACTTCAGCTGGCCCGTCGCCTTCCCCGTCGCCAGGATCGACCATGTCATGACCCGCTCGGTGATCCCTGTCAGCACCTGGACCCTGCCCGCCACCGGCAGCGACCACCTGCCGGTCATGGCCCGCGTCAGGTTCTGATCCCCGCGAGAGCCGGCAGGCGCGTCGCGTTCTCCGCGGTGTGGGCGGTGGCGGAGGTGGCGACCCCGCGCAGGATGCCCTGCGGCGTGGCGACGGTGGCGGCGTCGATCCCCACGGCGGTGCCGATCCGCCACCGAGCCGGACGGATCACGGTGAGACCGGCGTGGGCACCCCCTCCGCGGTCGTCTCGTCGTCCTCGATCGCCGCGCCGCTGAACTGCGCCGAGTACAGGCGGTGGTAGGCGCCGCGGGTGGCGAGCAGCTCGTCGTGGGTGCCGTGCTCGACGATGCTTCCCTCCTCCATCACCAGGATGAGGTCGGCGTCGCGGATGGTCGACAGCCGGTGGGCGATGACGAAGCTGGTGCGGTCCGAGCGCAGCGCGGCCATGGCGTGCTGCACCAGGACCTCGGTGCGGGTGTCGACCGAGCTGGTGGCCTCGTCGAGGATGAGCAGCGACGGGTCGGCGAGGAAGGCGCGGGCGATGGTCAGCAGCTGCTTCTCGCCGGCGCTGACATTGCTCCCCTCCTCGTCGATCACCGTGTCGTAGCCGTCCGGCAGGGTGCGCACGAAACGGTCGACGAAGGTGGCCCGCGCGGCGGCGAGGATCTGCTCCTCGGTGGCCCGGGGGTTGCCGTAGGCGATGTTCTCGCGGATGGTGCCGCCGAACAGCCAGGTGTCCTGGAGCACCATGCCGATGTGCGAGCGCAGGTCGTCGCGGCGCATCGCGGTGATGTCGACGCCGTCGAGGGTGATCCGGCCCGAGTTCAGCTCGTAGAAGCGCATGACGAGGTTGACCAGGGTGGTCTTGCCCGCGCCGGTCGGGCCGACGATCGCGACGGTGTGCCCGGGGTCGGCCACCAGGGACAGGTCCTCGATGAGGGGCTGCTCCGGGTCGTAGCTGAAGGACACGTGCTCGAACTCGACACGGCCCCGTCTGGCGGTGGGCAGCACCGGATCGGCCGGGTCGGGCTCCTGCTCCACGGCGTCGAGCAGCTCGAAGACCCGCTCGGCCGAGGCCACCCCCGACTGCAGCAGGTTGGCCATCGAGGCGACCTGGGTCAGCGGCTGGGTGAACTGCCGGGAGTACTGGATGAACGCCTGCACGTCACCCAGGCTCATCGCCCCGGTGGCGACCCGCAGGCCACCGACGACGGCGATGGCGACGTAGTTGAGGTTCCCGATGAACATCATCATCGGCATGATGATCCCGGAGATGAACTGGGCGCCGAAGCTGGCCTTGAACAGCTCCTCGTTCCGCTCCCTGAACACCTCCTCGACCTCGGGGCGGCGGCCGAACACCTTCACCAGCTCGTGGCCGGTGAACGCCTCCTCGATGTGGGCGTTCAGGGTGCCGGTGTGCCTCCACTGCGCGACGAAGTGCCGCTGTGAGCGCTTGGCGATCATCCCGGTGACGACCATCGTCAGCGGGATGGTCACCAGGGCGATCAGCGCGAGCAGCGGTGAGATCACGAACATCATCGCGAGCACGCCGATCACCAGCAGCAGCGAGTTCAGCAGCTGGCTCATGGTCTGCTGCAGGGTCTGCGAGACGTTGTCGATGTCGTTGGTGACCCGGCTGAGCAGCTCGCCGCGCGGCTGGCCGTCGAAGAACCTGAGCGGAAGCCGGTTCAGCTTCTCCTCGACCTCCTCCCGCAGCCGGTAGACGGTGCGCTGCACCACGTCGTTGAGCAGGTAACCCTGGTACCAGGCGAAGACCGAGGAGGCGACGTAGAGCGCCAGCACCCAGAGCAGGACCGTGCCCAGCGCGCCGAAGTCGATGCCCTGACCGGGTACGACGTCCATCCCGGCGAGCAGGTCGGCGAAGTTGTCGTTGCCGGAGGCGCGGGCCGCCTCGATCGCCTGCTGCGTGCTCGTCCCGGCGGGCAACTGCTTGCCGATCACCCCGGTGAAGATCAGGTCCGTCGCGTGCCCGAGGATCTTCGGCCCGACGACGGAGAACACCACGCTGATCACGGCGAGGCCGATCACGGCCAGCAGTTTCGGGCGATCGGGGTTCATCCGCCGGACCAGCCGCCGCGCGGAGGGCCCGAAGTTCATCGACTTCTCCGCGGGCATCCCGGCCCCTCCCATGGGGCCCCGGCCGAAACCGCCGCCTCCGACGGGTGGCCGCGGTCGCGCGGTCGTCGTGGAACTGTCACTCATGCTGCGGTCTCCGCGGCTAGTTGGGACTCGACGATCTCGATGTACGTCGGGCAGGAATCCAGCAGCTCGTCATGGGTTCCCAGGCCGACGATCACGCCGTCGTCCAGGACGATGATCTGATCGGCGTCGGCGATGGTGGAGACCCGCTGGCCGACGATGATGACGGCGGCCTCGGCGGTGTGCGGGCGCAGGGCGGCGCGCAGCCGCGCGTCGGTGGCCAGGTCCAGGGCCGAGAACGAGTCGTCGAACAGGTAGATCTCGGGCTTGCTGACCAGTGCCCTGGCGATGGACAGCCGCTGCCGCTGCCCGCCGGACACGTTCGTGCCGCCCTGGGTGATGGGCGCCTCCAGGCCCTCGGGCATCGCCTCGACGAAGTCGCGGGCCTGGGCCACCTCCAGCGCCTCCCACAGCTCCTCGTCGCCGGCGTCCGGGTTGCCGTAGCGCAGGTTGCTGGCGACGGTGCCGCTGAACAGGTACGGCTTCTGCGGCACCAGGCCGATGCGCGACCAGAGCACCTGGGGGTCGAGGTCGCGGACGTCGACGCCGTTGACCGAGACCGTGCCCGAGGTGGCGTCGAACAGCCTGGGCACCAGCGAGACCAGCGTCGTCTTGCCGGAGCCGGTGCTGCCGATCACGGCGGTGGTCTGTCCCGCCGCCACACGGAAGGAGATGCCGGACAGCACGGGCGCCTCCGCGCCCGGGTAGCGGAACTCGACGTCGCGCATCTCCAGTTCGGCGCGGCCGCCCACCTGCCGTACCGGGTCGCTGGGCGGCGTCACCGACGACTCGGTGTCGAGCACCTCGGTGATGCGCTCGGCGCAGACCGCGGCGCGCGGGATCATCATCGAGATGAAGCTGGCCATCATCACCGACATGAGGATCTGCATCAGGTACATCAGGAACGCGGTCAGGGCGCCGATCTGCATCTCGCCGCTGTCCACCCGCCCGGCACCGAACCAGAGCACGGCGATGCTGGAGACGTTGAGGATCAGCATCACGGTGGGGAAGATGAGCGCGGTCAGCCGTCCCACCCGCAGCGCGGTGTCGGTCAGCTCGTCGTTGGCCTCGGCGAACCGGCGGGTCTCCTCACGCTCGCGGACGAAGGCGCGCACCACGCGGATGCCGGTGAGCTGCTCGCGCAGCACCTGGTTCACCCGGTCGATGCGCTCCTGCATCGCGCGGAACTGGGGGACCATGCGGACGATGATCAGGCCGATCGAGACCAGCAGCGCGGGGACGCAGACCAGCATGAGCCAGGACAGGCCGAGGTCCTGGCGCAGCGCCATGATGATGCCGCCGGCGCCCATGATGGGGGCCGCGACCAGCATCGTGCAGGTCATCACGACGAGCATCTGGACCTGCTGCACGTCGTTGGTCCCGCGGGTGATCAGGGAGGGGGCGCCGAAGTGGGAGACCTCCCTGGCGGAGAAGCCGCCGACCTGGTGGAAGATCGCCGAGCGGACGTCGCGCCCGAAGCCCATGGCCGCGTGGGAGCCGTAGTAGACCGCCGCGATCGAGCAGGCGATCTGCACGAGGGAGACGGCCAGCATCCAGCCTCCCGCGGTGAGGATGTAGCCGGTGTCGCCGGTGGCCACGCCCTGGTCGATGATGTCGGCGTTCAGGCTGGGCAGATAGAGCGAGGCAATGGTGCCGACCAGTTGCAGCACCACCACGGCGGTCAGTACCGCCGAGTAGGGGCGCAGGAAGGTGCGGAGCAGACGGGTCAGCATGGGGTCTCTTTAGGTGGGGTGGCCGGGAGAGGGGCGTCGTACCGGGGGGCCGGCCGTCGGCCGGTCTCGTCCGTCGTCCCGGTAGCCGGGATCATGAGGATTTCCTCCAGCGGGGGAGTGTCGGGCTCAGCCTGCGACCTGAACTTCGGTTGAGGTCAAGGGGGCGGGCCGAGATGGGGAGAGGTGCGGAGCCCGACCGGTGGCCTGGAAACGATCTCCGAGAGCGGCAGCGGGTCGCTTTCGACGAACTCCCGATGGTCGCGCGCGACAGGCGGCGGCCTTGGCGCAGCCGGTCGTGGGGGCTCGATCGGGCCGGTGAGCACCTGCCGGATGAGGGAGCCCTGGCACGTCGGTCATCCTACAAAGCAAGTGGACAGGTCGCTCACCCATTTATTGCGGTTCAGCCGCATGTGGTGTTCGGGGGACCGGAGGGACCCCGGTGAAAGAAGTGATCGTTTCCGGCGGAGCGCGGAATCTTTTTCCGGCAAATGTAGGAAAACAGCGTGAAAAACCCCATCTTTCACCCGATGCGGCGGGCCTCATCTGCGATCTAACGTCGTGTGGCAGACAACCTGACATCACCACGACAGCCGTCTGCCTGTCGGCCAGGAGATCACCTGATGCCCCGTGCCCTCGCCCACCGTCCGTGGGTGCCCACCGTCACCGAGGATCGCGTCCAGTCCGTACTGAAGGCCGTGACGGACCAGACCGCCTCCTCGATCCAGAACGAGATCGAACGGCTGGTGGCCGGCAACCACCGCATCCACGACGTCGAGTCGGTCAACCTGAACCCGGCCACGAACATCATGAACCCCCGGGCCGAGGCGCTGCTCTCGGCCGGTCTCGGGTCGCGGCCGTCACTGGGGTACCCGGGCGAGAAGTACGAGATGGGTCTGGAGGCGATCGAGCAGATCGAGATCATCGCCGCCGAGCTGGCCGCCGAGGTCTTCGGCGCCGGCTACGCCGAGGTACGCGTCGGCTCGGGAGCGCTGGCGAACCTCTACACCTTCATGGCCGTCTGCGAACCCGGCGACACGATCATCGCCCCGCCGGCGAGCATCGGCGGCCACGTCACGCACCACGAGCCCGGCGCGGCCGGCCTGTACGGGCTGAACATCGTTCCCGCCCCCGTCACGCCGGACGGCTACACGGTGGACGTCGACGCCCTGCGCGAGCTCGCCGAGCGGGTCCGGCCGAAGCTGATCACCATCGGCGGCAGTCTCAACCTGTTCCACCACCCGGTGGCGCGCATCCGCGAGATCGCCGACGCGGTCGGCGCCCGCGTGCTCTTCGACGCCGCCCACCTCTGCGGCATGATCGCCGGAAAGGCGTGGCCGCAGCCGCTGGCGGAGGGCGCCCACCTGATCACCATGAGCACGTACAAGAGCCTGGGCGGGCCGGCGGGCGGGCTCATCGTGACCGACGACGCCGAACTGGCCGAGCGGCTCGACGCGATCGCCTACCCGGGACTGACCGCCAACTTCGACGCGGGCAAGACCGCCGCGCTCGCCATGACCATGCTCGACTGGAAGGCGGCGGGGCCCGCCTACGCGCAGGAGATGATCGCGACCGCGCGGCGGCTGGCGGACGAACTGCTCGCCCTCGGCGTCCCGATCTTCGCCGCCGACCGGGGGTGCACCCGCTCCCACCAGTTCTCCGTGCTGGCCCACCGCTACGGCGGCGGGCAGCGGGCCGCCCGGCGGCTGCGCGAGGCGAACCTGCTCAGCAGCGGCATCGGCCTGCCGGTGGAGGCGGTCGAGGGGGACGTGAACGGCCTGCGGATCGGTACGCCGGAGATCGTCAGGCTCGGGATGACCGAGGCGGACATGCCGGAGCTGGCCTCGTTCATCGCCCGCGGCCTGGACGAGAACGTCGACCCGGGCACCGTGGCGCCGGAGGTCACCGACTGGCGGAGCCGCTTCTCCGGCGTGCGCTTCACGGTGGACAACCCCTCCTGAGATCCGCCCGTATCCCGGCTCCCGTGTTAGCGGCGTGGCAGCCGGGGTAGGGCGGCCGTGCGCCCGCCGTCGCGCACCCCGCCAGGGGAGATCCGATCAGCCGGCGGCCGGTCCTTGTCCGGGGCGTGGCCGCAGGGGCCCGGTGTGAGAGGAGAGCGCGGTGGCCGACCAATCGGATCTGATCCTCGACCTGGTGTGGCAGGAGTTCCACGAGGTGGTGAACATGACGTCGGAGGAGTTGCGCGCCTTCCTGCTGGCGTCGGCCTCGGCGGACGGGGGCGTCGCCAGGAGCCCCGAGTCGGCCATGCCGCCGCTCGGACGCCAGGTGCTCGGGGTCCTCGGCAAGCGGAAGGACGACCTGACCGCGGACGACATCGAGACGATGCGGCAGGCCGTCGACCGCGTCGAGGACACGCTGGCCGAGGGGAGGGTCGGCGATGACGACGACGACCGGCGGCGGGCGCTGCTGGAGGTCGGGCACAACCCGCTCCGGCCCTCCCGGCTCCGGGGCTGACCTCAGGTGCGCGCCGACCAGCGGGCCAGCAACTCGGCCTCCCGGTCGGGGGTGATGGTGTCGGCCGTGTCGAAGGACGACTCCGCCTCGCGGATCTCGCGGATCGACCGCCCCAGGGGGCGCGGGCCGAGCCCCGCGGCGCGGGCGGCGGCGGGGTCGGCGGCGTTGATCGATTTTTGCGGGTCGCCTTCTGACCACAGGGGTAGCGACAGGCCGTTCTCCCCCTCGGCGAGCAGGAAGTCCTGCCCGACCCAGGTCAGGGTGGTCTCCGGCGGCCCGACCTCGGCCACGATCGCCTCCAGCAGGTCGCCGAAGGAGAACGGCGGGGGAGGGCTGACCGCGTGGAAGGTGCCCGGATGCCTCCCTTCGACCATGGAGACGACCCAGGAGGCCAGGTCGCGGGCGTCGATCACCTGGATGGGGTCGCCGGGGTCGCCGGGCGCGAGGACCTCGCCGCCGCGCGCGATCCGGTTGACCCAGTAGGTGAAGCGGCCGGTGTGGTCATGCGGGCCGATGACGTACGTGGGCCGTACGACCAGCGTCGCGGGCCCGAACGCGTCCACCGAGGCCCGCTCGCACAGCACCTTCATCGGCCCGTACACCTCGCCGGTCACCGTCTCGGGGATCGGCCCGTCGAGCTCCGCCAGCGGGGAGTCCTCGGTGAAGCCCGGCCGTTCGGGCGCCTGGTAGACCGCGGTGCTGGAGACGAAGACGTACTGGCCGGTGGAGAGCGCGCCGGCGAGCGAGGTGACCTGCGCCGGGTGGTAGGCGCTGACGTCGACCGTCGCGTCCCAGTGCCGGTCGCGCAGCACGGACAGGTCGGCATTGCGGTCGGCGAGCAGGTGCTCGGCCTCGGGGAACAGCTCGGGGCCCGTCATGCCCCGGTGCAGCAGGGAGACCCGGTGCCCGGCCGCGATCGCGGCCGCGGTGATGTGCCGGCCGACGAACCGGGTGCCGCCGATGATCAGGATTCGCATACCTCACATTGTGGCGAATCGGCCGAGGTGACCCGCAGAGCGTTTCGCGGTCAGTAGCCGCCGAACCAGCCGGGGACGTCGAGCCGGAAGACGTCCCCCGCGGTCACGGCGCGCAGGTCGGACTCCAGGGCGCGCAGACGGTCCTCGCCGAGGGTCCTCGCCCAGCCGGCGCGCAGGTCCTCGAAGATGCGCGCGGACCGGGCGAGGCTGTCGAAGCCCCGCTCGGTGAGCCGCACGATCTTGCGGCGGGCGTCGCCTGGGTCGGAGCGCCGCTCGACGTAGCCCAGGTGCTCCAGGGTGTCCACGGTCTTGCCCGCCGCCTGCTTGGAGACGCCCAGCCGTCGGCCGAGTTCCACGGCGGTGGTGCCCTCGGGGCCGATCGCCTGCAGGACGAACCCATGCATCGGACGCATGTCGGGGTGTCCCTGGCGGGCGAGCTCCACATGGAGCTCGTCGATGAGCATCCGGAAGCCGAGGAAGAGCCTGAGCGGAAGTTCGAAGCCCGGAGGGTCGGCCGGCACGATCGTCTCCGCCTCACTGTTTCGACAATGGTGTTGTCGAGTTTAGGGACTCCCGCCGTACCTGTCATCCACAGGGTGGCACACCTCGCGGTGGCGTTCGGGCCGGCACCGATCCCGGGTGCGCGCCGACGGCATCGCCAGGCCGGGCGCACCGGCTCGGTGAAGGGGCGTCTTCACCGCGGGCGCCCGTCGGGGCGGCGCGGGTCCTGGAGCCACTTGTCGGTCTGGCGGGTCGCGTTGGGCGCGCCGGGGGTGCCGGGCGAGCGGCGGGTGGCGCGGGTCTCGGTCACGGTGAAGTCGGCCACCACGTGCCGGTTGTGCAGCAGGAAGCCGACGACGCCCGCGATCGCCTGCACGCTGCCCCCCGCGCGGGCGTGGCCGGTCAGGAGGTAGACCAGCGGCGTGGACGGCTGGTCGAGGGCGAAATGGCGGTCGTGGTGGTGCGCGTCCTGGAGCGTTCTTATCGGGATCGGCCGCGAGGTGGTGAACCACGCGGCGACCTCCCAGGAGGGCTGGGTCTGGTCGCCGTCGGTCGATTCCTCGTAGCAGGCCGTGCAACCCCGGCGAGCGTCCTGCCCGTGGGGGCACGCCCAGGCGGCGAGATCGTGCGGCATGCTGCGCTCGGACATGAGCTGACCGTACCTTCCCGTACGGAGAGACCGGCGTTTCGCCGTCCCCCCGCGCCGGGGCATCGGGTTTTCCGTCGGATGACCCCGGCGTCGTGCTGTCTCGGTTGCTGTCGCCTGCCCGTTTCCGGCCCCGGTACTCGCCCGCTCCCGCGAGTGCGCCCGCGAAATATCCATGTATTTCGTGGTTTCTGCAGGTCATCGAGAGGAAGGAGTGATCTTGGGGGCGTTTCGAGGGCTTCGGTGTGGGCATCGGACCGATCGGGGGCATCGAACGGGGGACGCATGGCGCGTGGGTTTGACGCGTCCGCTCACTACGGGCGGCGCATCGCCGACGTTCACGACGGCGGCATCACGGTGAACGACTCACCCGGGGGCGCGTGCAGGCCCCTGACGGCTTCCGGGTTCCCGGCGAGCCCGGATCTCCCGGCGGCTCCGGAGACGCCGAGGTCTGCTGGGCAGCCGCGTCTCCCCGAACTGCTGGGCTCTCCCGGGTCTGGACCGTCACGCGCCGCGAAACCCCCGGGACCCCCGAGGTCCCCGAAGTCCCCGAGATCCCTGAAGCCCGCGAAGCCTCCGGGGCGCTCGAAGCCCGCCGAGCGCACGGACCCGCCGGACCGGCCGGCGCTGCCCGCCGCGCGGGGCCCGATCAGCGCCCTGCTCTTCGAACGGCTGGTACACCCACCGCACCGCTTCGGCCTCCTGTCGCTCCCGCTGCTGTCGTTCCCCGCCCGTTTCGCGGGCCCGGTCCTCGCGGACGAGGACGTGCAGCTGGCACTCTTCGTCTGCTACGAGCTGCACCACCGGGGCTTCGAGGGCGTGGACGAGCGATGGGAGTGGAACCCCTCGCTGCTGGAGGTGCGGGAGATCCTGGAGGCACGGTTCGAGGAGGGGCTGGCGCGGGCCGTGTCGTGCCCGCCCGCCCAGCGGCCCGAGCACCTGAGCCAGGCCCTGACCGATCTGGTGGCCGCCGCCGTCGACGGCCCCGACCTGCCGGGGTTCCTCCAGCGACAGGCCGACCTCACGCAGTTCCGCGAGTTCGTCGCGCACCGGTCGATCCACCACCTGAAGGGGGCCGATCCGCACACCTGGGCGATCCCCCGGCTGAGCGGACGCCCCAAGGCGGCGCTGGTGGAGATCCAGGCGGGCCGGTACGGCGGCGGGCGCGTCGAGCGGACGCACTCCGAGCTTTTCCGGACCACCATGCGCCGGCTGGGCATGGACGACTCCTACGGCGCCTACCTCGACCAGGTCCCGGCGATCACGCTGGCCGTCTCCAACGCGATGTCGCTGTTCGGGCTCCACCGGCGTCACCTCGGAGCGCTGCTCGGCCATCTGGCGGCCACCGAGATGACCTCCTCGGTCCCCAGCCGCCGCTACTCCAGGGGCCTGCGGAGGCTGGGGGCGGGCGAGGCGGCGAGCCGTTTCTACGACGAGCAGGTGCGGGCCGACGCCGTCCACGAGCGGACCGCCGCGCACGACATGTGCGGCTGGTTCGTACGGCAGCACCCCTCGCGGGTCGGTGACGTCCTGTACGGGGCGGCCTGCGCGCTGACCCTCGATCGGCTTTTCGCCGAGCAGGTCATGAGCCGGTGGCGGCGCGGGGTCTCGTCACTGCGGGAGGTGGGCGCGGCGAGGCCGTGACGACCGAACCAGGTGGTACCGGCGGGGGGAGGCCCGTACCTCGGTCTCAGTGCCCGCCCATGGCCTGGCGGATCACGTCGCGGGTCCGGTCCACGAGCGCCAGCGGCGTCCCGAGCAGCAGGTTCTTGACCGCCGATTCGGTGCCCGGATGCGGGTGGGTCGGCGCCAGCGCCTCGGCCGCCTTCACCCCGGCGGCCAGGGCCCGGCGCTCGGCCTCGCTCGTCTGGGCGCGGAACCGGGGGAACTCGTGGCGCTCCTCGGCATGGGCGTGGGCCAGCACCGCCGCCCGCAGGACCTGCAGGTGCCCGGGGAAATCGGGATGGTCGGCGCCCAGCCGCTCCAGGTCGGCGAGCATCTGCTTGGCCTCCCGCTCCTCGGTGAGGCGCTCGTCGACCACGCCGTCCCCGCCCTCGATCTTGAGTCGCGCGTAGGGGTGCACGACCTCCTCCTCGGCGGTCTCGTGCACGGCCAGCAACCGCACCAGGCGCTGGAACGCCTCGGCACGCCGGCTCCCCGCGGGAGCGTTCTCCACCTCGTCGAACAGATCCCTGATCATCACGTGCTGGCGTACCAGCAGGTCCACCACGTCGTTCTCGTCCATCAGCTCGGGCACGTTCCCGCAGTCACTCATAGGTCCCCCCTTGTCAACAAAACGCTTACCCCCATCCGGGCGTCGAAACCCGAGGCGCCCCGGCACGGGCCGCGCGCCGGTGACCGCGTACCCGGAGACGCCCGCGCGAAGCCGCGGTCAGACGGTGATCCACTCGGTGACGACGGTCGCGCCCGCGAGGTGGCAGCGGAGGCTGAAGGGCCCGGCCGGGACGTCGTGGACGAACCTGCCCAGCTCGTCGGTGGCCAGCGTGGCCGGACGGTGCCCGAGGACCTCGACCTCCGCGGGACCCGGCGGCATCAGCTGGCCCACCACGCGCCCGCCGTCGGCGGTCATGGTGACCTCCAGGTCGACGGTCAGCTCCGCACCCTGGAAGGTCAGCATCCGCGGCGCCCTGTCGCCCCGCACCCGTGAGGGCCCGCTCAGGGAGTCGAAGACCAGCTCGGCCAGCTCGGCGTCGAGCGCGCGGAGCGTGTAGGCCTCGACGGCGACCTGCAGGAGCTCGGAGGGAACGGGGTCGAACAACTCGACGGCGCGGCGCAGCTCCGCCTCAAGCGCGTCGTCGCTCATCGGAAGCCCCGTTCCGCGAGGAGGACGCGCAGCCGCCGCAGGCAGCGCTGCCTGATCGGCCCGATGCTCCCGACGGCGATGCCGAGTGTCGCCGACACCTCCTGGTAGCTGACCGGCGGCGAGGCCATGAGCAGCCGCAGCAGCCGCCGGCAGTTCTCTCCCAGTTCCTGGAACGCCTGCCACATGGCCCGCATCCGCTCCCGCTCCATCGACGCCTCCTCGGCGTCGACCACCGCCTGCTCGGGCGTACGACCGTCGGCGGCGCGGTCGAACACCTCGGGGTCGTCGCTCGGCGAGACCCGCCGAGCGGTCCTGATCACCTTGACGCACTCGTTCCGCGCCGTGCTGGCCAGCCAGGCCCCGACCCTGTCCGGCTCGCGGATCCGCGCGAGGTTCTGCGCGAGCCGGAACCAGGTCGTCTGGTAGACCTCCTGCGCGTCCGCGTCTCTCAGTCCGTGGGCGCGCACGACGGACCACACGAGCGGGCTGAGGCCCTCCACCAGGGATTTCCACGCCGCGGTCTCCCCGTCCACCGCGGCGCGGAAGAGGATGCCGGTCGAGTCTCGATCCACGGTGACGTCCCCTTGCCTTCGGGACTGTCATCGTACGACGGAGGGCCGATTCGGCCGCACCGGTTTTCAGAGCACGACCGGGACACTTTGCACGCTCGACGGCGTCCAGGTGGAGGGGACGAGGGTGGGGGCGGGCAGGCCCTGCACCCCCCTGCCGGACAGGGGGGTGCTCAGGAGCTCGGCGGCGGCCTGCCGGGAGACGGTCACGTTGTTCCGCACCATGTGATTGACGATCATGCCGACGACCAGGGGCGCGGAGAAGGAGGTGCCGCTCCACTGCGCCAGCCCGTCGAACCTGACGCGTTCGCGGATCGCGTTCGGCGACGCCGCCATCTTCTCGCTGAGCTCGCCCCGGTGCGGAGGGAACTGGCAGGTGCAGTCGTAGGTGGAGCCGTACCGGCAGTGGTCGTAGGTCGAATGCTGGTAGTCGTAGGGGACCGGGGTCTCGTCCACCGCGGTGAAGGCGCTCACCAGGTGCTCCCCGGGAGCGTACGCCGTCACCCACGGCCCGTGGCCGCTGAAGCAGGCCCGGTCCTGGCCGTCCTTCCGCAGCGCGCCCACCGACACGACGGCACCGGCGTAGTCGGGGTCGTCGGCGTAGGCCGCGGGATGGAACCGCTCGTCGCTGCCGTTGTTCCCCGCCGCGGCCACCAGCAGTGTCTCCGGGTGGGCGGTCACCAGCTCCCGCATGAAGTCCTCAAGCCCCATGAGCGTCCTGTGGTCCGTGCTCAGGGTCCCCGCGGACAGGTTGATGATGTCCGGCCACCTGTTCAACGGCCGCATCTCCCCGAGCAGGAGGTCGCCCAGGTCCTTCTCGGAGATGGCGCCCGCGTTGACGAGCGCCCCCTTCACCGTGATGGCGGCACTGGGCGCGACGGCGCTGATCAGCCCGGCGATGAAGGTGCCGTGACCGACGTACTGCTTGAGTATCCCCTCGGAGTCCAGCTCGATCTCCTTGCCCTCGCCCTCGACGAGGCTCATCCACGGGTGCGACCTGTAGTTCTCCACCAGTCCCGTGTCGATCACCAGGACGGACACCGGGCCGGCCGCCGCGCCCGCGACCCGCTTGACCACCGCCGGGTTGGGCGGCCCGCATCGGGCCACGGGTACCGGCTCGTCGCCGGGGCAGCAGTTCACCGCGATGGACACGATGTGGTTCCTGGACACCATCCGGCGGCCGTTGGCACGCTCCAGCTCGTCGACGGCCCGCAACGCGTCCGACACGTCCCGGTCGCTCCAGCGCTCCGCACGGTCCAGCGGCCCGACCCGGATCCTGAACACGCCGCTCGGGCTCTCCTCCTCCTGCAGCTCCACGCCACGGTCACTGCCACGATCGCGGCGGAACGCGCTCCGGATCGCCTGGGTGACCTCGGCGGCCTCCTCCCGCCTGGCGAGAACACAGCCCTTCTCATAGAGGAACCTGGGCGAGTCGTCCGGGCCCGCCGCGAGCACGACCTCCTCTCCCATGGCGGCCTGGATCTGGTCGAACTGTTCCTGGAACCTGTCTGGTGCCATGTTCACTGTTCCTGTCTCGGTCGGAGATTCCTCACGTCGCCATGGGTTATGAGCCGCGGGGCGCCCGGTTGATACAGCCCTGCGTACGAGCACAGCGGCATGGACGCTCCGAACACATCACGTCTAACATCGATCCGTGACCGGGGGAAGCCCGCGGATCCCGCCTTCCGCGGGAGACGCTCTCGACCTGTTGCCCCTGGTGTTCGCCCGTCCCGCCGACGCGCTGGCCGGAGCGCGGGCCGTGCTGGCGGGCGCCCCCTCCTCTCATGACGCCTCCGTCGCCCACCAGGTGATCGGCATCTGGCAGCGCGACTTCGGTGACCTCACGACGGCGATCGGCCATCTCCGGCGGGCCCGCGCCCTGGCGGCCAGGTCCGGTTCCGCGGACCGCGAGACGGACGTGCTGTCGACCCTGGGGGCCGCCCTCGTCCACGCGGGCCGTACCCGGCAGGGGATGGCGGCGCTGGAGACGGCGGTCGAGCGGGGCAGTGGGCTCACCGGCGCCCGCGCGCTGTTCCGGCGCGGCTACACCTGGTGGGTCCTCGGCGGGCACCGGGAGGCGCTCGACGACCTGCGCCGGGCCATCCCCGCCCTGCGCCGGGCACAGGACACGATCTGGACCGCCCGCGCGCTCACCCTCAGGGCCACGGTCCACCTGGCCATGGGAGCCGTGGAACGGGCCGAGGCCGACTTCGTCGCCGCCGAGCGGCTGTGGGACACCACCGACCAGGAGCACGACAAGGCCGACGCGGTGGAGAGCAGGGGGCTGGCGGCGTTCAGGTCCGGCGACCTTCCCGCGGCGCTGCACCACTTCGACGAGGCGGCGAGCCGTTACCGGGCACTCGGCACGCCCATGTTCGTGCTGCACATCCGGCGGTGCGGGGTGCTCCTGGCGGCGGGGCTGGCGCGCGAGGCGCTGGAGGAGGCCGACGCCGCTACGGAGCTGCTGAACCGTACGGGAGGGCAGACGACCCGCGGCGCCGAACTCCTCCTGATCGCCGCGCGGGCCGCGATCGCGGTGGGCGAGCCGCACGCGGCGATCGTCCGCGCGGGCATGGCCGTCCGGCTCTTCTCCAGTCAGCGCCGCGACTGGTGGCAGGCCCACGCCCGGCTGGTGCTGGTCCAGGCCAGGTTCGCGGCGGGCGAGATCTCCGGCCGTTCGGTACGCGACGCCGCCGCGGTCGCGCTGCGGCTGGCGGAGCTGCGCGCCCCCGAGGCGGTCCAGGCGTCGTTGCTGGCCGGTCGCACCGCCCTCGCCCTCGGCGCCGACGCCGAGGCCGAACGGCACCTGGCCGCCGCGGCCAGGGGCAGGGCACGCGGTCCCGCCTTCGCCCGGGTGGACGGCTGGGTGGCGCAGGCACTGCGGGCGGCGGCGGCGGGGCGGACCCGCGGCGTGCTGGACGCCTGCCGACGGGGGCTCGACCTGCTGGACGAGTACCGGATGACGCTGGGCGCCTCGGAACTGCGGGCGCGGGCCACCGCGCAGGGGGCGGAGCTGGCCCTGCTCGCGCAGCGGGCGACCCTCGCCGGAGGGAGCCCCCGCCGGTTCCTCGGCTGGAGCGAGCGCTGGCGCGCCACGGCGCTGGCGGTCCCGCCCACCCGGCCGCCGGACGATCCCGAGCTGCTGCGCGACGTGACGGCCTTCCGGGAGATCAGCAGCCGGATCGAGGCGGCGAGGCAGAAAGGCGGCCCCGCCCCCGCGCTGGAGCGCGAGCAGCGGCGGCTGGAGAAGGGGATCCGCGACCGGACGCTCCGGATGCGCGGTGCGGGCGGCACCGACGGGCACCGCTTCGACGTGGACCTGCTGCTCGACGAGCTCGGTGACGGGTGGCTGATCGAGATCGTCGCCGTCGACGGCGACCTGCACGTCCTGCTCTGCGGCCGCGGCCGGGTGCGCAGGTTCGCCGCAGGACGGCTGGCCGACGCGGCGATCGACGCCGACCACGCCCGCGCGGGCCTCAGCAGGATCGCGTACGGGGGCTCCGCGGCCAGGCTGCCCATCCTCGAAGCCGGCGGGCGCCGCCTCCAGGAGTCGCTGCTCGGCCCCGCGGTGCGCCACCTCGGGGAAGGGCCGGTGGTCGTCGTACCGCCGGGCAGGCTGCACGGCGTGCCCTGGGCGCTGCTGCCCGCGCTGGAGACGCGGGTGCTGAGCGTGTCGCCGTCGGCGAGCGCCTGGCTCCGCGCCCGGCGGATCGAGCCGCCGCCGTCACGGGATCGGGTCGTGCTGGTCAGAGGCCCGGGGCTGGCGACGGGCGGTGCCGAGATCCCGCCCCTGGCCGCCGGGTACGGCGAGGCGACGGTGCTGGAGAACGGCACCGCGGTCACCTCGGCCGTGCTCGCGGCGCTGGACGGCAGCAGGCTCGCGCACATCGCCGCGCACGGCACCTTCCGCTCCGACAGCCCGATGTTCTCCTCCCTGGGGATGGACGACGGCCCGCTCACCGTGCACGACCTCGAACGGCTCCGCAGCGCCCCGTACCGGATCCTCCTGTCCAGCTGCGACTCCGGCAGGCTGCAGCCGGTCGGCGCGAACGAGCTGCTCGGCCTCGCCACGGCGCTGCTGCCGCTGGGCACGGCCGGGATCGTGGCGAGCTCGGTGCCGGTCGACGACGAGGCCGTGGTGCCGCTGATGCTCGCCCTGCACGAGGGGCTGCGACGCGGTCTGAGCATGGCCGAGGCCCTGCGCGACGCCAGGTCGTCGATGCCCGGCGACGCGCTCCACCGTGCGACGGGCTGGTCCTTCTCCGCCATCGGAGCGGCCTGACCCGCGCGGCCGGATCGTCTCATCGGTGCCCGCCCGCCCGGTCGCCGCGCCGGCCGACGGTGAAGAGCCCTTCCAGGCCGGCGCGGTCGCTGCTGCCGAGCCGCGCGTAGGCGTCGCACAGGTGGTTGGCGACCGTGCGGATCGACACCGTGAGCTGCTCGGCGATCTGCCGGTTGGTCAGGCCCGCCGCGGCGAGGCTGACGATCTGCCGCTGGCGGGCGGTCAGCCTCGGCAGCGCGAGGTTGACCAGCGCGGAGCTGCGCGCCCCCTGGCAGGCGCCCGCCAGCGCCGAGGCCCGGTCCCTGGACGCCTGCGAGGCGCGCCGGTCGGGGTGGACGAGGGCGGCGTGCGCGGACGCCTCCGCGGCGTGGAGCATCAGGCCGAGGTCGGCGAGCCCCCGCGCCACCTTGTCCAGGGCGTCCCCGTCGCGCCGGGCCAGCGCGCGGGCGTGCCGCGCCAGCAGGGGAGCGAGGTCCCCCTCCGCACGGTCGGCCAGTTCCCCGAGCCGGTCGGCGACCAGCTCGGGGGAGCCGAGTCGCACCACGTCGTGCAGGGCGAACAGGTCGTCTCCGAACAGGCCGTCTCCGGCGAGGCCGAGCGCGGACCGCAGGGCGCCGTCGAGGTCCCCCTCGGCGGCGAGCGCCCAGGTCCGTGCCGGTACGGCGGCGGATGCCCACGGCCGGCGGTCCTGGGCGGGCGCCTGCGACCGGGTGCCCCCGGCGGGTGCCCGCCGCCGGGTGTCCGTGCCGGGCGCGGGCGACCGGGTGTTCTCCGCGGGCGCCGGAGGCCGTGCGCCGGTCACCGGCCACGGGCGCGTCCGGGCCTCCCCGGCGGGGGCGGGACCGCGCGAGAGGGCCTGCCAGGCCGTCGTCAGGTCGCCGACGTAGGCGGCGGCGTGGGCGAGTTCGGCCAGGCAGGCGTGGTGGTGGGGAGAGCGGC
The DNA here is from genome assembly GCF_040675205.1 of Streptosporangium sp. NPDC049644. Lineage (NCBI taxonomy): Bacteria > Bacillati > Actinomycetota > Actinomycetes > Streptosporangiales > Streptosporangiaceae > Streptosporangium > Streptosporangium sp. NPDC049644. Next base: position 73,240 of record NZ_JBFAOJ010000035.1, read on the forward strand.
GCAGTCCCTCGCGGCTCCAGGCCATGGCCTCGCGGGTCTCCCCGCGGAGCCGGGCGACGCGGGCGCGCCGCGCGCAGAACTCCGGCATCGCGGGCTCGTCCCAGCCGGTGTCGTCCTCGGCCATCCGCTCGCCGATGCCCCGGGGTATCTCCGCGAGCCGCCCCGCGTACGCGCGTGCGGCCAGTTCCTCGCACTCGGCCGCCAGCGCGGAGGCCCGCGGGGCCCTTCGCCCGCCGGAAGGCCCGCCCGAGTGGGAGGGCTCCGCCGCCGCGGCCCGCAGCACCGGGCCGTGCAGCGGGTGGACGAGCCGGTCGTCCACGGTGACGAGCCCCCTCGCCCGCAGGCGTTCGAGGACGGCGGGGGCCACGAGGGCACCCGGCACATCCGCACCCGCGCTCGGCGCACCCGCGCCCGATGGCTCGCCGGCCGCGATGAGCTCCAGCGCGTCCCGCTCCTCGGTGTCGAGGTCGCGGATCGTCTCCTCCACCAGTTCCCGGACGCGCGCGGTGATCGGCGGCGTGCCCCGCCAGGTCCAGGTGCCCGACACGTGGCTCAGGTCTCCGCCGGCGTGCACGGCGACGACCAGCTCGCGCAGCAGCCGCAGGTCGCCGTGGCTCGCCCGGTACAGGCGCCGGACGGTGAGGGCGTCCACGTAGCCGTCCACCGCCCGCGCCAGCAGTTCGGCGCAGGCGCGCTCCGTCAGGGGGGCCAGTGTCAGGCGCGGCAGCAGGTTCTCCGTCCAGAGCCTGGAGACGCCCTCCGGCGCGGGCTCGCCCTCCCTGACCGTGACGAGCAGGCGGGTGCGCCCGCCGAGTGCCAGCTCGTGGACGAGCGCGGCCGAGGCGTCGTCGAGCAGATGGGCGTCGTCCACGACGAGCACCGAGTCACGCATCGCCTCGGGTACGGCCTCGGCGGTCAGGCGGCTCCGGCCGCTGCCCGCCGCACCGGTCACGACGATCCCCCGGCGGCCGGCGGAGAGGTTTCGCCGTACGAGATCAAGCTCCTCAGCTCTGGCCGTGAACGGCCAGGGGGACCGTGGGTTTCTCACAGCGATATGAGGCGCGCCGCCCGCCGGTGATACACGCGGAGCCGAGTTCTCCGACATCCGGCTGAAACCGGCTCCCGCCGGTATTCGCGCCTGAGGGCGGGTGGTGCGCGGTCACCTGGTCGCGGTGGTCTCCTCGGGCAGGGTGGGGGGCTCGAAATCGCACCAGATCGGCTGCCAGTCGCTCAGCTCGTGGAAGCGGCGCAGCTCGGCGACGCCGCTGAGCCAGCCCATCCACCCGGCGTACGGGGGGTTGCCCTCGTCGAAGCCGCTCTGCATGAAGGTGAGCCGCGTCGCGCCGTCCGAGCCCTCCAGCTCCCAGGTGGTGACGCCGAGACCCGGCCACTCCAGGGAGAACCTGCGCCCGGGCTCCGCCTCGACGACCTTCGCAGGTGAGCTGTCTGCCTCGAAGCCACCCATGGCGAAGCGCCCGCCGACATACGGCTCGATGTCAATCCGGTAGCCGAACCACCGGCTGAACTTCTCCGAGTCGACGAGCGAGTCGTACACCTCCTGGGGCGAGGCGCCGATGAGTAACCGCTCCCGCATGCGCGGGGAGGTGAAGTCGCACTTCGGGGTGAGCTCGCGGCCCTCCAGGTGGTCGACCAGGTTCGCGATCGACAGGCACCAGAACGTCTGCAGCATGCCCAGGGCGCCGCCGTTGCCGGAGATCGCCTCCCGAAAGTCGAAATGGGTCTGGGAGAGCGACAGGATGGTCGACTCCGCGCTCTCCTCCTCCAGCCGGATCTCGACCGTCGTCTCCTCGCCGTCGAGCAGCCACGACAGGCGCAGCGTGTGGTCGTCGACGTGCAGCGGGCGCTGGTGGGGCACGTGGCCCTCGGGGGTGTGGCGTCCCCAGAACTCGTACCGTTGCGGCAGTTCGACCTCGGCGTGCTCGGCCAGCCAGATGCGTAGCTCGGCCGGGTCGGTCAGGGCGTGGTGGACGGCCTTGAGCGGTGCGGCCACGCGTGCGTTCAGCCTCATCGGCTCACTCACGGGATTCTCCCTTGGGGTAGCAGGCCACGGCGAGCTTGAAAGCGTCACCTTCGGTGCCGCCGTAGCGGGTGAAAAGGTCCTGCAGGGTGGACTGGAGGTCGTTCAGGAACTCCTGGCGCCGTTCCGGCGGCACCCGGATCTCGCCGGACACGCCGACGGACGGCAGCTCGGGCGCGGTCCTGTCCAGCGCGCCGATATCGGCCTGGACCTCCTCCATGAGGTCGAGCAGGTAGCCCAGGCCCAGCTCGTCCCGGGTCCCGCGTAGGCCTATCCGGCCGACGAGACGGGGCGAGAGCCAGTAGGAGCGGGCGCTCGCCTGGTAGACGCCCTCGTGGATGCCGCGCACCCTGCGCTCGGACACCTGGGTCACCAGGCCCGCCTCCGCCAGGCGTTTCACGTGGTAGTAGACCCGCTGCGGGGTCTGGTCGAGCAGGGCCGCCACCTCGGTGCACGAGCGCGGCTCGGCGAGCCGCCGCAGCACCTCGATACGCTGCGGCTTGAGCAGCGCCTCGGCCTGATCGATCTGCTCCAGATACAGGACATCCCTCATCGCAAAATCGATCCTGTACGTAAAATTTTATTTTGTCAACGAATCGGGCGCATCGCCCTCGGCGAGGCGGAGTCGCGAGCCCGCATCGCGCGGACGGGCGGGTGCCGAGAGAGCCACCTGTGCGGGCCGGTCGCCTCGCCTTCCGGTCATCGGCCCGGTCGTGGGCCCGGTCGTGGGCCGGGGCGCCGGTCGCTCCGGACGGTGAAAGCCGCCACCGGCGGTCACGGCGGCGGATGGGTGGGAATCCGGCGCCGAGGGTCGTCCTCATCGGGGCTCGGCACCGGAATGGATCGCGGACTCTGCGCCATTTTAGCGGTATTGGGAGCCCATTCCCGTATATATCGCGATAGATGCTTAATTAGTCGGTCATCATCGCGTCTGTCCGAACCTGTGTGAGGCCTGAAGGCGGCGGTCCGGCTTCACGGATTCATCCCCCGGCCGGACTGGTAAGGGCAGATCCAGGCAAAGACCACGCTGCTGAAGTTCACCAGCATGGTGTGCGGGACCCGGCCCGCCGTCTCGGTGACCTGGAGCCTGATCACGGAGCCGGCCCGCATCCAGCCCGCCACGTCGTCCTCGGTGGGCTCGTGGCCGTGCAGGCGCAGCATCAGGTCATGAGGCTGGCCGAATATCCGCAGGTGTAGTTCGCACGTGGGTTCGATGTCCGCCATGGTTCGCCGTCCGATGTGGAATAGACCCGGCGAGGTTGTCGGTGTCCCTTCGAGCGTACTCCCGCCGTGCGCGCGCCCCCGAACCCGTGTCCGGCGGATGGCGGGTCATCCTGATCGACGGTGATGAGATGCCCTTCTCGCGTGCTTTCAAGTGCATTGTCGTAATCCTTGACTTCAAAACCGAAAATGCAGGAAAAATGGCTGATTCTTCCTTGTCATTGAGCGGCCAATGAGCATTCAAGTGCTGATTCTCGTGGATATTTTCAGCAATCCGCGATCTCATATTCCCGCCAGTCCTTCGGGATCTTTTCTGGGATGAGGAGAGTCATATGGCCAATTCGCGAAGAATCGCGGCGATCACGGCCGCGATCGCGACGGCGGTCAGCCTCGGGGCCGTCGGCGCGCAGGCGTCGACGGCGGACGCCCGACGGTCGACGGCGGACGCCCGGTCGGAGGCCGCGGCGCCCACGAGGGGGGTCCGGATCACCCGTTTCCTCGGTGAGCAGCGCCTGCCGAACAAGATGCGGTTCCGGGGGACCACGGTCGGCGGCATCTCCGGCATCGACCGTGACCCGCGTACCGGCACCTGGTATCTCATCTCCGACGACCGGTGGCGCTACAACCCGGCCCGCTTCTACACCGGCCGCTTTGACATCAACCCGGTCACCGGAGCCTTCACCGGGGTGAACCTCACCGGGGTCACCACCCTGCGGCGGCCCGACGGGACCCCCTATCCCGCCTACGGCCGGGCCGGGTCCGCCGATCCCGAGACGATCCGCTACGACAGGTGGAGCAACCGGCTGCTCTGGGGCCACGAGGGCGACCGGCCGGACGCGACGCATCCCGAGATCCCTGTCTCCGACCTGTTCGTCCGCTGGACCAACACCCGGGGCCGCCACCTCGGAGAGCTGACGACCCCCCGCAACATGAAGATGACCACCACCGACAGCGGCCCCCGGCGCAACTTCGGCTTCGAGGGCCTGACCTCCACGGCGCGCACCGTCACGGCGGTCACCGAGGGACCCAGGTACGAGGACGGCGAGCCGCCGACCGCCACCAAGGGCGCCCCGGCCCGCATCACGGTGTGGAGCCGCGACGGCAGGCCGCGCGGGCAGTACGTCTACCCGATCGACCCGCTGCCGGCGGCGCCGATCCCGCCGACCGGCCAGTCCGACAGCGGCGTCTCGGAGATCCTGGCGATCGACGACTACCGCTACCTCGCCCTCGAACGCTCCTGGATCGAGGGCGTCAACTACAAGGTCAAGCTGTACGAGATCGACCTGCGCGGTGCCACGAACGTGCTGAGCAGGGACAGCCTGTCGACCGGCCGCCCGTACCGCCCGGTCTCCAAGCGCCTGGTCTCCGACCTCAGCACGGTGCGGACACCGGTGCAGAACCTGGAGAGCCTCGCCTGGGGACCGCGCCTGCGCAACGGCGAGTGCACGCTGGTGATCGGTTCCGACGACAACTTCAGCGAGCAGGAGGTCACCCAGTTCCTGGCCTTCGCGGCCAGGGGCTGCTGACCGCCGCGAGGTGAGGCCGCCAACTCGTTCGCCGCTCCCCGACGAGATCCCGCCTGGTGGCGTTCCGAAGAAGTATTGACCTGTCCGGATTTATTTATTGGCA
>NZ_JBFAOJ010000036.1:0-78082 GCF_040675205.1 Streptosporangium sp. NPDC049644
GGCCCCGCCACCGGCCGGTGGCGGGGCCCGCACTGTGAGAAGCCGTGGGAGGGAGGGGTCAGGCGGAGAGTTCCTGTTCCTCGGTCAGGGCGATCAGGATGTGCTCCATGCACGCATGTCCCGCGTGTTCGGCGGCGGCGGCGTCACCGGCCGCGATGGCGCGGGCGATGGCGTCGTGCGGGATGTAGGTGGTGTTCAGGGTGCTGCTCAGCGAGGTGCCCGCGGCGGTGATGCTGGCGCGCAGCGCCGCTGAGAAGTCCTCGTAAAGCTCGATCAGCACCAGGTTGTGGGTGGCACGGACCACCGCGATGTGGAAGGCGAGGTCGGACTCGACGAACGCGTTGGGTTCGCCCAGTTGCCAGGCGTTGTCCCGCTCGGTCAGCGCCGCCTCGATCGCGGCGATGTCGGCGTCGGTGCGTCTGGTCGCGGCGAGCCTGGCGGCCTCCACCTCCAGCGCACGCCGCACCTCCAGGATCTCAAGCTGCTCGGCGGAGCGTAGCCGGCGCAGCATGGCCCCGGAGAGCTCGCTCGTGGCGCGAACGTACGTCCCGTCACCCTGGCGACACTCCAGCAGGCCGGCGTGTGTGAGCGCCCGCACCGCCTCGCGCACGGTGTTGCGACCGACCCCGAGTTGCTCGGCGAGTACGGTCTCGGTAGGAATCTTCGCGTGCATCTGCCAGGAGTTAGAAGTGATCTGCTCCTTGAGTTGATCGATCACTTGGTCGACGAGGGATGCTCGCTGCGCCGTACGCAGACTCACCGTCCGCCTCCTCCGGAGAAACCAATCATCCTATGAATCAATGACTGGTAGACCCTAGTTATTCCAGAGGTGCGAAAACAAATCTGGAACTCCCTTAACGAAACCGGTCTTATCGAACCAAAGCCGAGTCGACGGTCACGCCCACCAGCGCGTCGCGCACCCCAGCGGTTTCGAGAGCCCTACGATACGCGCCGGCCTGGTCATCACGCGCACCGACCTGGCCGTACAGGTCTCCTAGGTCACGCCAGACTCGCGCGGTCCCCCGATCAGGGCCGGAGAGCTCGTACCGGACGCCGTTCAGCAGCAGCTTGGCGGTGTCCAGGGCGGTCGTGACGTCGCTCCGGCCGTGGGCCAGCGCGACCCGGGCGAGAACCAGCTGCGCGGTCGCCCCGATGGCGCCCGCCTGGCCGCCCGGCATGTCGAGGGCGGTTCTGGCCAGATCCGCCGCACCCTGAGCGTCGCCGGTCGCCAGCCGGACCTGGGCGAGCACGACGATGCTCCTGATGTACTCGTGGACGCGCTCGGGGAACGCCGCGAAGACCTTGCCGGCGCTGGTCGCGAGCTTGTGGGCCTCGTCGAGCGACTCGTCGCCCGTGGAGGCCGCGAGACGTGCCCAGTCCATCGCGATGAGGGCGAGCTGTGACGCCATCCGTGCCGGGCGACCGGTCGCGATCGCGTCGTCGGCGAGGCGGACGGCCAGGGCCGAGTCCTCTCTGTCAGAGGCCGCGACACTCGCTCGCCAGAGGGCGTGGATCTCCGCGGTGCGGTTGACCGCGGTGGGGACGCCATTGGTCGACAGGACGTGCCGGACGTAGGAGATGCCCGGTGAGCCGGGTCCGTGAGGGGTTTCGGCCTCCATCAGGGAGGCGGCCAGCTCGACGGCGATCTCGCCCTGCGACAGGGGAAGCCGGTTGACTTCGCTGAGCGCGTGGGCGGCCAGGTCGCGCGAGCGAGGGGTGTCTCCGGCACGCTGGTAGCAGCGGCTCAGCGCCACCGTCAGCGGCAGGTCGGCCAGGCGCTCGGGGTGGGCGGCCGCCTCACGGCGGAGTCGCTCGAACGCCTCCAACGCCGGACCGATCCTGCCCTGGGCCTCCAGCGCGCGTGCGCGGCCGAGTCGCGCGTGCGCGGCCAGCATCGCGTTCTCCTCGCCGGCGACCTTGACGATCTCACCGAAACGGTCCGCCGCGACGGACGGGTCGCCGTGGAGGAGCTCCAACTCCGCGTGGCGCAGGCCGAGCTCGGTGTCGATGCGCTGGCGCGGCTCGATCCCGTGCAGCAGGAACTCGGTGGTGCACCCCAGTCGCTCGGCCAGCAGACGGGCGACCACGGGCGTCGGCGTCCGCTTGCCGGACTCGATGAGGGAGACGTAGCTGTCGGAAAGGTCGGGCCCTGCCAACTGGGCCTGGGACATGCGCCTACTCAGTCGCAGTCCGCGGACGCGGTCACCGATGGTTCCCTGACTCGGCATCTGATCTCTCAGGGCGGGGGATGGTCAATGTTCCCGCCATGATTGCATGAAGCAGTCGAATCGGGTAACCCCGCGTGAAAAATCCTCACCGGGGAGTGTGGGCAGCCACTATGTCATTGCTGTCAATATGGACATAGGGAACTAATCATCCGAATCATTGCCCCCCGGGAAGAGCATCTGGCAGACCTCCAGGTAGAGGGTCTCCGGGTATGGAATGTAATTGACCCTCGACAGAGCCTGGTCCTGACCGGCCGACTCCAGAACGAACTCGCCGTAGCCCAGCATGCGGCCGAGGATCGAGCGCTGGAAGCTCATGTCGGTCACTTTGCCGAGCGGCATCATGTCGACCTTGCGGGTGATCAAGCCGGTGGTGAGCAGCATGCGCTTGGAGGTGACGACGAAGTAGTCGACCGACCACTCCGCGACCTTCCAGACGAAGCGGATCAACAACAGCAGCCAGGCCCACCAGACGATGACGAGCACGCCACCGCCGCCCTGGTCGCCGAACCACTTGCTGAGCAGTCCGGCGAGGATCAGGCCGCCGAAGACCTCGGCGACCGCGCGAAGCAGCACGGCCGGGTGGCGCCGCACCATGATGACCTGGTGTTCGTGGGGGAGCAGGTAGCGGTTGACCGACGAGGGAGCGGAGTCCCCGTGGGTCACGAGCCTCATGACAGGTGTGAGACGAATTGGGCCAGAGAATCGGCCGCCGTGTAAACCGTGTCCATGGCACCCCTTACGGCGTTGGCTGCGTCACCTGGTCGGGTGAACAGGAAAAACGCCACAAAACCGACAGCGCTATACGATAGGACTTTCTTGACCTGCACGTTGGCCTCCCACTACCACTCACCCACTGCACCCGCCATATACATTACCCAGGGCCATGCCGCGGTAAAGCGCATCGGCTCATTCGGTCTCGTACGCGTCGCGAGGATCTCGCGCGAGGGCCCCGCGGGCCCCTCCCGGACATCCGTGCCCCTCATGACCCGTCACCCGCGTTCGCTCGCGACCAGTGCGAGGACCTCGAGGTGCTTGCGGGCGATCCGCTCGACCAGCGTCGGATGGGCGTGGCCGACGACCTCCAGCGCTCCGTAGTGAGCCGCCTCTATGCAGCGGGTCACCGTGGCCGCCGGATGGACCTCGGAGAACTCGTCCCTGAGCGCGGCGCTGAAGTCCGCGTAAGGGTCGGGTTCGGTGTCCGGGATGATTCGCTCGCTCATGGTTCTCCCTGGTGTGCGCCCGCGGCCTCGGCGGACCGGGGACACAGAAGAGATGTCTTCGCGACTCTTCGTACCCGCTCGATCGCGTTATGTAACGATCGGCGGGTAGAAGAACCATCCTTCAAGGGAAAAGGATGGCTCTGAAATCCCGGAACCTTCGGGCCGGCGGCGATACCGGGGAGTACTCAGACGACGCCGTAGAGGCGGTCTCCGGCGTCGCCCAGCCCGGGAACGATGTAGCCGTGCTCGTTCAGGCGCTCGTCCAGGGCCGCGGTCACCAGGCGGATCGGCTTGCCGCTGCCGTTGAAGACCTGGTCCATGTAGGCGATGCCCTCGGGGGCGGCCAGCAGGCAGAGCGCGGTCACGTCGTCGGCGCCCCGGTCGAAGAGGAACTGGATCGCGGCGGCGAGGGTGCCGCCGGTGGCCAGCATCGGGTCCACCACGTAGACCTGACGGCCGGAGAGGTCGTCGGGCAGCCGGGTGGCGTAGGTCTCCGCCTGGAGGGTGGACTCGTTGCGGATCATTCCCAGGAAACCGACCTCGGCCGTGGGCAGTAGCCGGGTCATGCCCTCCAGCATCCCCAGTCCCGCGCGCAGGATCGGGACCACCAGCGGGCAGGGCTGTGCCAGCCGCACGCCCTTGGCGGGAGCCACGGGCGTCTGCACCGACCACTCGGTGACGCGGACGTGCCTGGTCGCCTCGTAGGCCAGCAGGGTCACCAACTCGTCGGCGAGACGCCGGAAAGTGGGGGAGTCCGTGCCGACGTCCCGCAGCACGGTCAGCTTGTGGGCCACCAGGGGATGGTCGACGACCAGGGTTTCCATGGTGGCCAAAGATATCCTGGGCACTCGGCGGGCGATGAGCCGGGGGAGGGCGGGCGGCACCTGCTCGACATCACCCGCTCACTCGGATTTGATCACAATTTGGTCGGAGGGGCCCACGTCCGTGTCCCGCTTCTGAAAGCATTGACCTCCGTAGAGAAAGCATTCGGTGGGGATGGCCATGTCAGACGAAGACTCGCTGGACTTTGCCATCGTGATCTACCGTGAGGACGACGGCTGGGAGGCGGAGATGCTCCCCGTGGCCCTCACGTCCGACCTCGACGGCCTCATCCACGCCCTGCGCCAGCAGCCGAGCATGAACGGCACGATTGGCCTGGTCGCCGTTGGGGATGAGTTCTTCGTGGCGCTACGGGTGTTCGGCGAGAGGGTCGAGGTCTTCCTGTCCGACATCGCCGCGTCCTGGGACTTCCCGCTCGCCCGGCAGGCGCTGGAATACCTGGACGTGCCGGTTCCCGACGAGGACGAACTCGACGCGATTCTTCAGGACGAGGAGACGGCGCTCCCCGCGGGGGACCTGTCGATCTTCGCGGACCTGGGGCTTGACGAGATGGAACTCGGCATCCTCTCCGGCGACATCGACCTCCTGCCGGAGGACGTCCTGTCCAGCATCGCCGCGCGGCTGGGGTTCTCCGAGCCGTTCGAACGCGCCATCGACTCTGTGTTCGGCTGACCTCGGGAGATCGGCCATGCCCTCCAGACCACCCCGCAACAGTGTTTTCTCCGCGGCCTTCGTCCGTACACCGGACGGTTGGAAAGGCGCGGAGGTCGACCTCAGTGAGGCCGAGATCGTCGACGATCTCGGCGACGCCGTTCAGGAGCATCTGGGGCTCAACGGCGACGAGCTTGCTCTTCTGTGTGTGGAGGTGGAGGACGAGTGGTTCGCGATCGTCCGATATCAGGGCGACCTGGAGCCACGCACCTTCCTGTCCGACGCCCACGCGGGGCTCTCCGACGGCCTCGGTGAGCTCTTCACCGAGCTGGCCGGGGTGGCGGTCGACAAGGACACCCCCGACCTGGGCGTGCGGCCGGCGGGCGACTTCGAGTTGCTGGAGGACCTCGGGCTGAGTTCCGACGAGCTCGTCGAGCTCAGCATGGAGGAGGGCGCGCTCCCCGGGGACACGCTCTCGGTGATCGCCGAGCGGATGGCCTTCGCCGACGAGCTCGACCGGTTGCGTTGACGGACTACGTCGGGGAGATGAGGCTCGCCCTGGCGCAGGCCGCCGAAGCCGGAGCCCGCGGCGAGGTGCCCGTCGGTGCGGTGGTCATCGGCCCGGACGGCTCCGTGCTGGGGCGCGCGGGAAACGACAGGGAGGCCTCGGCCGACCCCACCGCACACGCCGAGGTGCTCGCCCTGAGGCGGGCCGCGAAGGTGTGCGGGCGGTGGCGGCTGACCGGCTGCACGTTGGTGGTCACCCTGGAGCCCTGCACCATGTGCGCGGGCGCCGCCGTGCTCGCCCGGGTCGACCGCGTCGTCTACGGCGCCGTCGATCCCAAGGGCGGAGCGGCGGGGTCGCTCTGGGACGTGCTCAGGGACCGCCGCCTCAACCACCGGCCCGAGGTCCTGCGGGGGGTCCTGGCCGATGACTGCGCGGCGGTTCTCACCGAGTTCTTCACCGCTCGCCGGATGCGCGAGCAATAGCGGTTATCCGGTAGGCTGCTCCGCGGTGGAGTCGCCTAGTGGCCGAGGGCGCACGCCTCGAAAGCGTGTGATGGGGCAACCTATCCGTGGGTTCAAATCCCACCTCCACCGCCACACAGGAAGGGCTCCCGCGGTCGCGGGAGCCCTTCCTCGCGTTCTGCCTTCTTTCCCCCGCCGTTCCATCCCTTTCGCGAACCCGGCAACATCCCGCCCGGGGCCTCAGTTCTCCGTGGGCAGTTCCAGGACCCGGGCGTGCAGCACCGAGCGCTGGTGCAGGGCCGAGCGCAGGGCCCGGTGCAGGCCGTCCTCCAGATAGAGGTCGCCGCGCCACTGGACCACGTGCGGGAACAGGTCGCCGTAGAACGTGGAGTCCTTGGCGAGCAGGGAATGCAGGTCCAGCACCGCTTTCGTGGTGATCAGCGTGTCGAGCCGGACCTGTCGCGGCGGTATCTGCGCCCACTCGCGATGCGAGAGACCGTGCTCGGGGTAGGGCCGTCCATCGCCGACCAGCTTGAAGATCACAGTACGTAGTTTAGGAGAGAATCAGGCCTCTCGCCTGTCCGATCTTCATCGCCGCAGTTCGGAGGCCGTCTTTCGGATGCGTCCTGGGCAGGTGCCGCCGGAGTTCTCAGATGTCGCCGGAGAAGGTGTCGCACCTGCCGGGATCGCCGCTCTGGTAGCCGGTGGTGAACCACTTGACGCGCTGCGCGGACGTGCCGTGGGTGAAGCCCTCGGGGGTGACCCGGCCCTGGGTCCGCTCCTGGATGCTGTCGTCGCCCACGGCGGACGCGGCGCTCAGCGCCTCCTCGATGTCCGTCCTGCTGAACGGCTTCTCGAACAGGCCGGTCTCGTAGGCGTTCTTGGCCCAGGCGCCCGAGTAGCAGTCGGCCTGCAGTTCCAGTCTTACCGAGCCGCTCTTGGGGCCCTGCCGGTCCCCCTGGGCCTTGGCGTCGGTACCGATCAGGTGCTGGACGTGGTGACCGTACTCGTGCCCGATGACGTACGCCTGGGCGAAGGGGCCGCCCTTGGCGCCGAACCTGCTCTCCAGTTCCTTGAAGAAGCTGAGGTCCAGGTAGACCTGGCGGTCGGCCGGGCAGTAGAACGGGCCGACGGAGGCGTCGGCGGCACCGCAGGCGGTGTTGACCTGGCCGGAGAACATGACGGTCTTGGCGGGCTCGTATCCTTGGACAGCCTTCGGCCAGTACTCCTGGATGCTGTTGACCACGCCGACCACCCGGCACTCCTCGTTCTGGTCGGCGTCCCGCCCGGTCTTGCACTGCGCCGAGAGGTCGGAGCCCGGGCCGACCGGGGCCGGAGCGGAGCCGCCGGTGATGTCTCCGGGGTTGATCCCGAACACCAGCGCGAGGATGAGCGCGATGATTCCGGCCGCCCCACCGCCGACCGCGAGACCTCCACCGGGAATCCTCCCCCGGCCGCGGCTTTCGACCTGAGAGCTGTCCAGCTGGACATCGTCCTTGAAATCCATCGCCCGACATCCCTTCGATCCGCTTGGGGCGCTTCCCCTGCCCCGAACAGAGCTTGACATGCCCGCACGCGGACAAAGGCATGAAAGGTGGCGCGGGCCGTCGCACCCGGGCTGACCGTCGCGATCGGCTCCCCCGCCTTCGTGGACGAGGACGCGACGGCGCACTCGGCCCACGGCGTCACCCTTGGCGAAGACGTCCTCTTCGTCGTACGGCTCGACGGCTGTCTCGGCCTCGTCACGGACTCTCCGTGACGAGGCCGAGACAGCCGCCTACCTGGAGCGCCTCGGCGCGAGGTGAGCGCAGGGCGCCGTCATCGGTTCCTGCGGGGTACGCGCGCACCGACAGCGGCACGAACACCACCGGCAGGACGACCGCCAGTCCGGGGGCGAGACGATCGGACGGGCACGGTGGGACCGAAGCCTGTAGCCGTTCGGAGCCGGTGGGCGTCCCACAGCGGCCTGAGACGACGAAGGGCCGGACGGCATATGCCGTCCGGCCCTTCGAGGTGGCGGAGGATAGGAGATTCGAACTCCTGAGGGGTTGCCCCCAACACGCTTTCCAAGCGTGCGCCCTAGGCCAACTAGGCGAATCCTCCGTGGAGAAGCTTACCCAACTTTCGAGGTGCACGGACCATGGATTTCCGACCCCGAGCACTCGGATCTGAGGCTAGACTGAGGGTCGACCCCTCGCGCGGCGTCATCCTGTGAACCTCCCCAGGGCCGGAAGGCAGCAAGGATAAGCGGGCTCTGGCGGGTGTGCGAGGGGTCTTTCGTTTCAGGACCCCTCGCAGGTGGGATCGTCGCATGAGTCTTGCGCTGTACCGCAAGTACCGGCCCGGAACCTTCGCCGAGGTCAAGGGTCAGGAACACGTCACCGATCCGCTCCGCCAGGCGCTGCGCAGCGGGCGCATCAACCACGCCTACCTGTTCAGCGGCCCCAGGGGATGTGGCAAGACGTCCAGCGCGCGCATCCTCGCGCGCTCCCTGAACTGCGAGAAGGGCCCGACCCCCGAACCGTGCGGGGAGTGCGAGTCCTGCGTGGCGCTGGCGCCCACCGGTCCCGGCCACCTCGACGTCATCGAGATCGACGCCGCCTCGCACGGCGGCGTGGACGACGCCCGCGACCTGCGCGAGCGGGCCTTCTTCGCGCCGGTGTCGTCGCGCTTCAAGATCTACATCATCGACGAGGCGCACATGGTGACCCGCGAGGGTTTCAACGCGCTGCTCAAGCTCGTCGAGGAGCCTCCCCCTCACCTGAAGTTCGTCTTCGCGACCACCGAGCCAGAGAAGGTCATCGGGACGATCAAGTCCAGGACCCATCACTACCCGTTCCGGCTGATCCCGCCGGCCGCGCTGCGCACGCTCATGGAGGAGATCCTCACCTCCGAGAACGTGCCGTTCGAGCCCGCCGCGCTCCCGCTGGTGGTCCGGGCGGGCGCGGGTTCGGCCCGGGACTCGCTCTCCATCCTCGACCAGCTGTTCGCCGGGTCGGACGAGGCGGGCATCACGTACGCGCGTGCCGTCTCCCTGCTCGGCTACACCGACGGTGACCTGCTCGACGACGTGGTCGCGGCCTTCGCCGGCCGCGACGGTGCGCTGGTGTTCCAGGTGGTGAACCGGGTGATCGAGGGCGGCCACGACCCCCGGCGGTTCGCGATGGACCTGCTGGAGCGCTTCCGTGACCTGGTGATCCTGGCCAACGTGCCGGAGGCGGCCACCAGCGGGCTGCTCGACCGGCCAGGCGACGAGCTGGAGCGGCTCCAGATTCAGGCGGCCTCGATGGGGCCGGCCGAGCTGACCCGCGCCGCGGAGATCCTCAACGCGGGCCTGATCGAGATGCGCGGCGCGGCCTCGCCTCGGCTGCTCCTTGAGCTGATGTGCGCCAGGATCCTGCTTCCCGGTGCGGCGCAGGGCGAGGCGGCGCTGCTGACACGGCTGGAGCGGCTGGAGCGGGGCGGGATCGCCGTGCCCGCCGCCCCGCAGGCCGCCGTTTCGCAGGCCGTGGCCCCGCAGGCCGCGGCTCCGGCACCCGTGGTCCACGCGGCGCCCCCGCCGCAGGCGGAGCGGCCCGCGCCGCCCGTCGTCAAGGCACCCGCCGAGCAGCCCGCTGCCCAGGGCGACGACTGGCCGGTGGCGGTCAGGCCCGGCGCACCGGCTACGGGGCAGCAGGCCCAGGCGCCCGTTCAGCAGGCTCCCGGCGCACCCGCGCCGGTCGACATGGCTGCCGCACCCGGTTCCGGGGGCGGGGCCGTGCAGCAGGCGTGGCCCCAGGTGCTCGCCGCGCTCAAGCGGCGCAGCATCGTCGTGTGGGCCAACGTCAACACCAACGCCCAGGTCGTCGGGGTCGAGGGCAAGATCGTAACTTTGGGGTTCGCGCAGGTCGGCGCGATGAAGAACTTCACCGGGGGCGGCAAGGACGCGGTCGTCGCGGCGGTGCTGCAGGAGGTTCTGGGCGGGACCTGGAAGGTCGAGGCCGTCGTCGGCAACGGGCCCGCTCCGTCGGGCGGGGGCCGTGCGCCGGCACCGAGACAGCCCACCCCCCAGCCGTCGCAGCCGCAGGCCCAGGCCCAGGCGCCGGTCCGGCAGGCACAGGCCCCAGCCGCCCCGCCCGCGCCGCAGGCGGAGCGGGAAGCCCCGGCGCGTCAGAGCCCGCCCGCGACGGACGAGTCCTGGCCGGACGCCCCCATGCCGGAGGACCCGGGCTCGCCTCCCCCGTCGATCTCCGGTCCCGGTCCCGGTCTGGCCGCCGCCCGCTCGGCCGCCAAGGCCGCGGCCCAGGCCGGTCCACGGGCCGCGGCCAAGACCGGTGCCAAGCCGGCCTGGCCCGACGCGGTGCCCGGCCGGGGTAACCGCGGCGCCGCCCCCGACGCCGACGAGGTCGACCCGCTGAACGACGCGGACGCCGACGTCGACGCGCTCAGCGGGATGGCCCTCATCCAGCGCGAGCTGGGTGGCCAGATCATCGGCGAGATCGACCACACCTGACCGGTTTCACGCCGGGCTCCCAGCCGCGTCCCGGAGGCCTCAGACCGGTCGACGGCGCGCGTCCGCCCGGAAGCGGTCGCCGGGAAACCCGCCGCACCCGTGGCAGCACGGGAGCTTCGCCTTCGGGATGACGAGGATCTCAGGGCGGGTCGCCGCCGCTGAGGCGGATCCGGGCCGCCACCGCGCGGTGGTCGTGGCCGGGCAGCGTGGCGGCGAGGCGTTCGAGGACCTGGACGTCGTTCCTGCCGTGCTCGGTCTCGGTGTAGGCCCAGAGGTCGTCGGGGTCGCCCCGCCGCAGGAGACGGGCCCGTACCTGGCCCTCCAGCTCCTCCCGCTCGCGGCGCAGGGCGGGCGCCTCGGAGCGGGGCAGCAGGGGGCCGCGGTAGGCGCGGGCGACCGGCGCGGTCTCGCCGGCCGCGAGCAGCCGCTTGAGCTCCAGGAAGTCGGCCTCGACCTGGCAGGTAAGGCGGTACGGCTTGGCGGCGATGGTGCGGCCGAGGTGGGCGCGGAGCCGGTGGATCTCGGCACGGACGGTCACCGGATTTCCCTCGTCGCCGTACAGATGGAAGGAGAGTTGGGCGGCCGTCATTCCCCGGGGGTTGAGGACGAGCATCGCGAGGATCTCGGCGTGGCGCAGGGAGAGCGGCAGGCGGACCCCCTCCAGGTACGCCGAGGGGTGCTCGGTGCCGAGGAGGGACAAGGTCAGCACGGGGCCGCGCGCCGGACCCGCGAGGCGGAGCAGGAAGCCCTCGTCACCGAGCGGTTCAAGGAAGGCGCTCCGCCCGTCGGGCAGGACCACCCGGTGGCCCACCTCGGGCAGGCGGATGCGGTGACCCCACTGCCGCGCGTCGTCATCGGCGATGATCCGCCCGGTCGCGGTGACCAGGGCGCCGGGCTCGCCGCGCAGCGCGCTCACCTGCCTCTCGTGGCGGCGTCTGAGCCGCTCGTCGCGTTCGAGCATGCGCAGCGTGAGGTGGCTCTCGGCCAGCCGCGCGGCGGCCTCGACGAGGGCGACGCTCGCCGGGTGCATGGCGCGCGTCGTGCCACTGACGTCGACGCAGCCCAGCAGGCCGCCGCCGTCGGGATCGATGACCGGCGCGGCGGAACAGGACCAGATGTGGAGTGCTCTGACCAGGTGTTCGGAGGAGAAGACGTGGAGGGGCCGCCGGGTCGCGAGCGCGGTGCCCAGGCCGTTGGTCCCGATCGCCTGCTCGCTCCAGTCGAAGCCGGCGGCCAGTCCCACCTCGTCGGCGCGTTCCATCGTCCGGTGGTTGCCGTCCCGCCAGAGCACCCTGCCCTTGGCGTCGGCGATGAGCAGGATCTGGTCGTCCTCGTCGGCGGCTCCCAGAAGGGTGCCGGTGATGATCGGCAGCAGCCCGTTCATCGGGTGGGCCGAACGGACCTCCCTGATGTCCTGGCCCTCGAAGGCCGGCGGAGCCGACCTGGCCCCGAGGTCGACCCCGGCGTCCAGCGACCGCCGCCACGACGAGGAGATCACGCTTCTGGGTCCCTCGGCCACCGGTTGCCCACCGTCGCTCAGGACCTCGTGCAGGCGCCGCAACCGTGACGCGTAGGAGTCGAGATCGGCTGCCTGGGCAGCTCTCATCTGGCCGTCGGACACATATCCCCCCGGAACAGAGCCGATGGCGGAAGCATCGGGGCTCGGAACCCCGCACGCAACCCGTTCCCTCAAAGAGGGCACGCGGAGTGTGAGCGGACGACCGCAACGTGTGCGCAACCTTCGGGCGGTTACCTTTCGCTCACACGTCGCCGTGTGCGGCCGCTCCGGGACGTGTCATGTCGGGTCTCGGACGTCTGGAGGGGGTACGGGGCCCGATGGAGGTTTAATCCCCGTCAGCAGGGAACCCGTGCCCGCTTCAGTACAACACCCGGCTCAGAACCCGTAGGCTCGTGACGACCGATGTCGCGAATGAGGAGCACAACGACGGTGAACCCAGGGGATGTCAACCTGCAGCAGCTGCTGGAGCAGGCTCAGCTCATGCAGCAGCAGCTTGTGAGCGCCCAGCAGGAACTGAACGACGCGGAGGTCCAGGGCTCCGCGGGCGGCGGCCTGGTCGTGGCCACGGTCAACGGCGGGGGCGAGCTGCTCGAACTCGAGATCAGCGCCGAGGCCATCGACCCCGGTGATCCCCAGGAGACGGCGGACACCGTCGCCGACCTGGTCATCGCGGCCATCCGCGACGCCGTGCGCGCCGCGGCCGACCTGCAGCAGGAGAAGCTCGGTCCCCTCGCACAGGGGCTGGGGGGCGGGGGCGGGCTCGGCCAGCTTCCCGGGTTCTAGGTCATGTACGAAGGGGTCGTCCAGAACCTGATCGACGAGTTGGGGATGCTTCCCGGCGTCGGTCCCAAGAGCGCGCAACGCATCGCGTTTCATCTGCTGGCCGCGGAGCCGGCCGACGTGAAACGGCTCGCGCACGCTCTGCTGGAGGTCAAGGAGAAGGTCCGTTTCTGCCGGGTCTGTGGCAACGTCGCCGCGGAGGAGGAGTGCCGGATCTGCCGTGACGCCAGGCGCGATCCCCACGTGATCTGCGTCGTCGAGGAGTCGAAGGACGTCGTGGCCATCGAGAAGACCCGCGAGTTCCGAGGCCGCTACCACGTGCTGGGCGGGGCGATCAGCCCGATCGACGGTGTCGGCCCCGACGACCTGCGCATCAGAGAGCTCATGACCCGCCTGGCGGACGGCCAGGTCACCGAGCTGATCCTCGCCACCGACCCCAACCTTGAGGGGGAGGCGACGGCGACCTATCTCGCCCGTCTGGTCAAGCCGATGGGACTGAAAGTGACACGACTGGCCAGCGGTCTGCCGGTAGGCGGTGACCTCGAGTACGCGGACGAGGTCACCTTGGGCCGCGCGTTCGAGGGAAGGAGGCTCCTTGATGTCTGATGACGCATGGAGTGCTCTCGCGGAGCGGATCGCGGAGCACGCGAAGAACTACATCGACGGCCTGACCCGCCTGGCGGGCGGCGAGGGCGGCGACGCCATCCTGCCCCTGCTGCTGGTGGAGGTCGCGCAGGTCAGCTCGGCCGGCGCGCAACTCGGCGCGAGTCAGGACGTGATCCTGTCCGGCAACTGGGAACCGCATCTGGGGGAGGACCCGGACGTCGACGCCGTCCGAACGGCTCTGGCCGAACGGCTGGGGCCGGTCGACGACTACGCCGAGGTCTTCGACCCCTACAAGGACACCGTGGTCACCCCGTACCGTCTCTCCGACGACCTGACGGCGGTGGCCGCCGACCTCCTGCACGGTCTGCGGCACCACAGTGCGGGTCGCCCGCTGGAGGCTCTCTGGTGGTGGCAGTACTCCTATTTCAACACCTGGGGAAACCACGCCGGAGCGGCGATGCGGGCACTTCAGGCCCTTGTCGCCCATACCCGGCTTGATGTCGCCGAGGAGCGCACAACCGTGTGATCGTCCACATACTGAGCCACATCAGAAGGTCCCAGCTAGGGCGCCAGTAGACTGTGAACTCCACAGCCCTAGATTGCTTCGGAGACATCTCGTGGCGCTCGTTGTTCAGAAGTATGGTGGTTCGTCCGTCGCCGACGCGTCCTGCATCAAGCGGGTCGCTCAGCGGATCGTCGCGACGAAAAAAGCCGGCAACGACGTCGTGGTGATCGTTTCCGCCATGGGTGACACGACGGACGAACTGCTCGACCTCGCCCAGCAGGTCTCGCCGCTCCCGCCTGGCCGGGAGCTTGACATGCTGCTCACCTCGGGCGAGCGCATCTCGATGGCGCTGCTGGCGATGGCGATCGCCAACCTCGGCCAGGAGGCGCGTTCGTTCACCGGCTCCCAGGCCGGTGTGATCACTGACTCCTCGCACGGCCGCGCGCGCATCATCGACGTGACGCCCGGCCGGATACGCGGGGCGCTCGACAACGGCCAGGTCGCGATCGTGGCCGGGTTCCAGGGCGTCTCCCAGGACACCAAGGACATCACCACGCTCGGCAGGGGCGGCTCGGACACCACGGCGGTCGCGCTCGCCGCCGCCTTGAACGCCGACGTGTGTGAGATCTACACCGACGTGGACGGCGTCTTCACCGCCGACCCCCGCATCGTCCCGACCGCCCGTAAGATTCCCAAGATCTCGTATGACGAGATGATGGAGATGGCGGCCTGCGGTGCGAAGATCCTGCACCTGCGCTGCGTTGAGTACGCTCGCCGTTTCGGCCTGCCGATCCACGTCAGAAGCTCGTTCAGCACCAAGGAAGGCACGTGGGTCGTATCCGACCCCGACAGCGAAGGAACAGAGATGGAGCAGCCGATCATCTCCGGCGTCGCGCACGACCGGAGCGAGGCCAAGATCACCGTTGTCGGGGTGCCCGACAAGGTCGGCGAGGCTGCGACGATCTTCAAAACACTCGCCGACGCCGAGGTCAACATCGACATGATCGTGCAGAACGTGTCGGCGGCGACGACCGGCCGGACCGACATCTCCTTCACGCTGCCCACGAGTGACGCCTCCGTGGCGCTCACCGCGCTGAAGAAGATCCAGGAGCGCATCGGCTTCGAGTCGCTGCTCTTCGACGACCAGATCGGCAAGGTCTCGCTGATCGGAGCGGGTATGCGCTCGCACCCCGGCGTCACCGCGACGTTCTTCGCCGCTCTCGCCGACGCGGGGGTGAACATCGAGATGATCTCCACTTCGGAGATCCGTATCTCGGTGATCGTCGGACAGGACGAGGTGGACACGGCGGTCAGCGCCGCGCACCGCGCGTTCGACCTCGACGCCGACCAGGTCGAAGCCGTTATCTATGGAGGTACCGGGCGATGAGCCGCAAGCCCACTCTTGCCCTGATCGGCGCGACCGGCGCCGTCGGCACCGTGATGCGCGACATCATCTCCGGCCGCGAGAACGTCTACGGAGACATCAAGCTCGTCGCGTCCGCCCGCTCGGCGGGCAAGGTCCTAAGGGTCCGCGGTGAGGACCTCGTCGTCCAGGAGCTGACTCCCGAGGTCTTCGACGGCGTCGACATCGCGATCTTCGACGTGCCGGACGAGGTCTCCGCGACGTGGGTGCCGATCGCCGCCGAGCGCGGTGCCGTCGTCATCGACAAGTCGGGCACCTTCCGGATGAACCCCGAGGTCCCGCTGGTCGTGCCGGAGGTCAACCCCGAGGCCGCGCGCGAGCGGCCGCTGGGAATCATCTCCACCCCCAACTGCACGACCCTGTCGATGATGGCCGCGATGGGTGTCCTCCACGAGGAGTACGGCCTGCGTGAGCTGGTGGTCGCCTCCTACCAGGCGGTCTCCGGCGCGGGTGTGGCGGGCTCGGCCCGCCTCTACGACGAGGTCGAGGCCCTGGCGGGTGACCGTACGGTCGGGCAGACCGCCGGTGACGTGCGCAAGGTCCTGCAGAACAAGCTCTCCGGCGCCGAGTCGCCCTTCCCGGCACCGGTGGCGTTCAACGTGGTGCCGTGGGCGGGCTCGCTCAAGGACGGCGGCTGGGCCTCCGAGGAGATCAAGCTCCGCAACGAGTCGCGGAAGATCCTTGGGATCCACGACCTGAAGGTCTCGGCGACCTGCGTCCGCGTCCCAGTGATCACCACCCACTCACTGGCCGTGCACGCGACCTTCGAGCGTGAGATCACCGTCGCCGACGCCCATCGGATTCTGGAGGCCGCTCCGACCGTGGTCGTCATGGACGACCCGGCCAACGGCGTCTTCCCGACCCCGGCGGACGTCGTCGGAACCGACCCCACCTACGTGGGCCGAATCCGTCAGGCGCTCGACTTCCCCAACACCCTCGACCTGTTCGTCTGTGGCGACAATCTCCGCAAGGGCGCTGCCCTGAACGCGGCGGAGATCGCCGAGCTGGTCGCGGCCGAATTCGGGTGACCTCCCCGGTCGTGCGGCGGCATCGGATGCCGCCGCACGACCCTCGCGGTTCCGCGGCACTGGTGTGAACGGCGAACACCGGAGGCGGCGGGATCTCGTGAGTCAGCGGAAGAGGATGTCCCAGTGGTCCGCCTCGCGGGCGAAGAGGGTGCCCGAGGTCGCCGATTCGCCGTACAGGGGGGCTCCGTCGCCTCGTATGCCCTGTGGCGGATAGTTCTTCGTGACGTAGCGGTTGATGCATGTGTTGGGCTTGATGTCCAGCTTGTAGCCCATGTAGTGGCTGTAGGGGCCCGGGGCATGGCCCACCTCGGTGCCGCCGGTGATGACCAGGGGACAACCGCTGCGGCGCTTCAGCTCGATCACGTCGGAGACGGTGGCGGCCCGGACCGCCTGCAGCGAGGTGCAGTGCCGTCCTTGGCGGTTCGCGCATTTACCCGAAGAACTCCAGGTCAGGCCCGCCGCCCGCAGGCGCTGTCTGGCGTCCGCCTGCGCCAGCCGCACCGGCTGGCGCTGCTTGGCCCGCTGCGCCTGAGGGGGGTGGGCCTCGGTCGCCTTCTCGGGGACGGAGGGCGCCTGCTCCGCGAAGGTTTCGGGGCGGGACCGCGGCTGGAAGGCCCGGCTCTCCCGGGGGCTCTGGGGGATCAGGAGGGCCGCCTGTTCCGATGGCGCGTCCGCGGCGGTGGTGTCCCACGTTCGCGCCGCGGTTTCGAGGATCGGGAGAGTCGCCTGTTCCGGTGGTGTGCCCGCCGGGGCGGCGGCCCGTGTTCGTCCCGTGGTCTCGGGGATCAGGGGGGCCGCCTGTTCGGGGGGTGTGCCCGCGGTGGCGATGTCCCTCACCCGGTGGACGGTCCGGCGGGTGAGCCCTGCGGTTTCCAGGGCGCCGGTGCCGTACGTCCCGAGGGGCGTGGACCGGCGTGCCTCCGCCGGGCCGGCCGTGATCGGCCGGCTCACGATCGTGACGGTGGCCGAGGCGCGTCCGCTCTCCGCGGTCGCACTGTCGTCCCGGGCCGACGCGATGAAAGACATCTGCAGAGCGAGCAGTGCTCCGGCGGTAAACCGGGCAGCCCGCTGTCTACAGGGACGTGTCCCCATTATGTATCCCTTGTCGCGGGAGCCCTTCCGCCAAATGGATCAATCCCACCCCCGAACCCGGATGATCCCTCCCGAAGAGTGAATTTTGCCCGGTAATGGGGATCATCGTGCGGCTCGATGACCTGCTGAGACAGCGGTCGCGCGGTGATCGGGTCGCTACCGCCGAAGGCGCACGGAGACGAGAGTCGTGTGGCGATGGTCGATATGAGTGGCGGGGGCAATGTGGCGCGCCTAGGGTCGTTGACTGGGGCTTCTCCCTGGTGACACGGGACGGATGATCTAGGGTTCGTCCAGTGGAGAGAGACCAGATGAGCCCGTTCTCCCAGCTCCAATCGATAGGTGACAGGTGCTCTATGGCCGAGCCGCCCCCGAGAAGCCGTGGATCAGACAGGACCCGTGAGGTCATCGTGGAGACGGCCCTGCGGCTTTTTCGCGAGCGAGGGTACGAGGCGACCACGATGCGGGCCATCGCCGCCGAGGCCGGGGTGTCGGTGGGCAACGCCTACTACTACTTCGCCTCGAAGGAGATCCTGGTCCAGGCCTATTACGACCGGGCCCAGGCCGAGCACGAGGCCGCGTGCGAGAAGCTGCTGGCCACCGAGCACCGGTTCGCCGCGCGGCTGGAGGGCGTGCTGCGGGAGTGGGTACGGGTCTCCGAGCCCTACCACGAGTTCGCGGTGAAGTTCTTCAAGCACGCGGCCGAGCCGAGCAACCCGCTCAACCCGTTCAGCGCCGAGTCCTCGCCCTCCAGGGACGCGTCGATCGGGATCTACCGGCGGGTCGTGGAGGGATCCTCCGACCGCATGGACGCCGAGTTGCGGGCCGAACTGCCCGAACTGCTCTGGCTGATGTCGATGGGCGTCGTCCTGTTCTGGGTGCACGACGACTCGGAGGGATGTCGACGGACATATCGGTTCATCGAGCTCACCGTGCCGCTGGTGGACCGGTTGGTGGGGCTCTCGCACCTGCCTGGCCTGCGCGGGGTCGCCCGTGACTTCATCGCGGGAGTCCATGAACTTCGCGAGTGAATACCGGCGGAACTCCAGGAATCATCGTGTCGATCTGATTACCCTGAGTGGTTGATTCGATGGCGGATTCAAGGGAGTCCCATGGGTTGGGTAGCCGTGCTGGTGGTGCTGTCCGTCGCGATCCCGCTGATCGCGTTCCGTGTGCTGAGGAGGAAGGGGCGGGATGACGACGGGCACGGTTCGTCGTCCATCGACTTCTCCGCCAACCTCGCCCTCGCCGTCTACCTGCTGGTGCTGGCCTACGCCGCGGTTCTGTGCCGGGACGGACTCTGGACGACGGAGACGGACGTCCAGGCCGAGGCCGAGAGCCTCACCGAGATGTACTGGTCGGTGGCGCCCATCCCCGAGGCGGCGCCCGTCAGGACCCAGATCCGTCAGTACACCGCGCAGAGCATCGACCTCGACTGGCCGCTCATGGCCGACAGCGAGATGTCCCCGCTCCCCGGGCAGACCCTCGCTGACATGCGGGCCTCGGTGCTCCGGCTCCGGCCGATCGGCGACGCGGGCAAGAACCTCCAGCAGGACGCGCTCGACCGGGTCTCCGAGATCTCCCACGCCCGAACCGTAAGGGGTGACGACGCGGGCACCGGCCTGGAGAGCATCTTCGTGGTCTCGATGATCATTTCCGGGCTGCTGGTGATCGCGCTGCCCTGGACGCTCAGGGTGCGGCCCACCTTCCCGTCGATCGTCGCCGATCTGGTCCGGGTGGGCGTGGTCGTCATCGGGGTGGGTTTCATCATCCTGATCAGCCACCCGTTCAGCGGGCCGGGCGCCGTCGGGCCTGACGCGTTCAAGGCCGCGCAGCGGCAGTACGACCAGATCGACGGCCAGTTTCCCGCCCAGCCGTAGCCCGGCGCGTCCGGATCGAAAAGCCCGCCGGTGGTTCCCCGGCGGGCTTCGCTGTCCGATCGGGGCCGTCCGCGCTATCCGCGGCCCCGCTGGTTGAGGGCGGCGACCGCGGTGACCGAGATCACGCCGGTGAACATCACCAGAAGGACGAGCCTGCGGTCGGTGCCCTTGCGCCGCTCGGCGTAGCGGTCCGGCACCAGGCGCTGCCGCAGGAGGGGAGGAGCGCTGGGGCGCGTCACCGGGGCGGGCCGCGTGGGGCGGGTCCGGGATGGTGCCGGCGTGACAGCGGCCTTGGGAATGTAGGCGGGTGGGAGGGGACGGGGTGGTGAGGGCGGGGCGGGCGTCGGCGACACCGGTTCGGGCTCGGGTGTCGGTTCGGGCTTGGGATCAGGTTTGGGTTCGGGAGTCGGCTCCGGTTCCGGCTTGACCGGAATTTCTGTCGGGTAGCCCGGTTTCTCCGGCGGTTTCTTCGGATGGTCCGGTTCGGGTTTCCCCTCGGAGGGAAACGCGACCGGGTCCCCGGGCTCCAGGCCCACCCGGGGAGGTGCTGTCGGGTAGTCGGGCTCGGCCTTCATCTCGGGTGGCGGCATGGCCGGATATCCCGGATATCCCGGATACACCGGCTCCCGGCTCGCCTGGGAGCCTGTGGCCGAGTGCTCCGTCCCGGGTTCCGGGTGCGTTGAACGGCCGGAGGCCGAGATCGGCTCTCTGACGTGCCGGACGACCTGCGGGGTGGGCGGGCCGGCACCGCCCGCCGTCGAGGTCGCCGAGAACGCCGAGAGCGAGGGCGCCACGGCCGGCGCGGGTGCCGCGATACAGGTCGTGAGGACCGCCGCGCCGAGCAGGCCCCGTCGTCTTTTCCTCCACCGATGCGTCGTCACGCAAAGTTTCTAACATCATGCGGAAAGTGATGGGAGGGTAAGCGGGGAGTCGACATAGATCATTGCATCCGAGGCATACCGTCTGGTTGGTACAGTCGGCCTATTGACGACCCCCCGGCCGGGTGCGGCAAGCTACATCAGAACATCGTTCTAGGCAAAGTCCCGGGACGGCGACCACTGACACGGAGGTGGCACGATGGCTACAGGCCCGCGCTGGGGTATGACGGTTCCCTTCTACGACCGCTCACTGGCCGGTTCCAAGGAGCTGATCGCCGAACTCCCCGGACTCGGCTACACCGACGCCTGGTCCGCCGAGGTCAACGGGGTCGACGGCTTCGTGCCCCTGGCGATGACCGCGGAATGGGCGCCGGAGATGCGGCTCGGCAGCGCGATCGTCCCGGTCTCCACCCGGGGGCCCGGCCTGCTCGCCATGTCCGCCGCGACGCTCGCCGGCCTGGCCCCCGAGCGCTTCGTCCTGGGCATCGGGGCCTCCTCCCCGGCCATCGTGGAGCGCTGGAACGCCGGAGCGTTCGTCAAGCCGTTCGCCAGGACCAGGGACACCCTGCGCTTCCTGCGCAAGGCCCTCGCGGGAGAGAAGGTCACCGAGCGGTACGAGACGTTCGAGATCAAGGGTTTCAAGCTGGAGCGCGCCCCCAAGATCCCGCCGAAGATCGTGCTCGCCGCGCTCCGTCCCCGCATGCTGCACCTGGCCGCCGACGAGGCCGACGGCGCGATCACCAACTGGCTCTCCCCGCAGGACGTGCTGAAGGTCAGGGCCGAGATCGGCGAGGAGACCGAACTGATCGCCCGGCTGTTCGTGTGCGTCAGCGAGGACGCGGAGAAGGCGCGCGAGCTCGGACGTTGGATGCTCGCCAGCTACCTGACAGTCCCGGTCTACGCGGCCTTCCACGACTGGCTGGGACGTGGGGAGACACTGCGGCCGATGCACGAGGCCTGGGCGGCCGGTGACCGGCAGGCGGCGCTCAAGGCCATTCCGGACGAGGTGGTGGACGACCTCATCGTGCACGGGGACGCCGCCACGTGCCGGGCCAGGATCCGGGAGTATGTGCGCAACGGCCTGAACACCCCGGTCCTCGCCCCCATCCCCGGCGGCGAGGTTCCGATCACGCAGGCCGTACGAGATCTGGCCCCCGCCGAGGAGTGACTCTTGCACGACCTGTTGGGTTTGGACGCGCTCGGACAGGCGCAGGCCGTATCGAAGGGAGAGGTCTCCCCGAGGGAACTCGCCGAGGCGGCGATCGCCCGGATAGAGGCGTGCGACGGCGCGATCAACGCGGTGGTGCACCGCAGGTTCGAGCGGGCGCTGGAGGAGGCGGGCAAGGTCGAGCTCGACGCCCCCTTCGCGGGGGTGCCGACGCTGCTGAAGGACCTGGGCTGGGGCATGGCCGGTGAGCCGTACCGCGCGGGATCGCGCACCCTCGACGGGATCTCGGCGGAGCGCGACGGCTACGCGGTGACCAAGCTGCGCCGGGCGGGGTTCACCATCCTGGGCCGGACCAACACCCCGGAGTTCGGCACCGCGATCACCACCGAGCCGGTGGCGTTCGGTCCGACCCGTAACCCGTACGACCTCCGCTACAGCAGCGGCGGGTCGAGCGGAGGGTCCGCGGCGGCGGTGGCGGCGGGCATGGTCGCGGTGGCCACGGCCAGCGACGGCGGCGGATCGATCCGGATACCGGCGAGCATGTGCGGGCTGGTCGGCCTGAAGCCCAGCAGGGGCAGGGTCAGCTCGGGGCCGTCGGCGGGCGAGCCCTGGGCGGGCTTCTCGGCCGCGGGCCTGCTCTGCCGTACGGTCAGGGACAGCGCGGCGACCCTCGACGTGGTCGCGGGGGCGATGCCGGGTGATCCGTACGGCGCGCCCCCCTGGCGGCGCCCGCTCGCCGAGGAGGTCGGAGCCGACCCCGGGCGGCTGCGGATCGGCTTCCTCACCGGACATCCGGGCGGGACCGTCCCGCCGGAGGCGGACCTGGTGACCGCGGTCACCGGGGCCGCCGGGCTGCTGGCGGCGCTGGGACACGACGTCGAGCCGGGAGGGCCGCCCGCGCTCGCCGAGGACGGCTTCGCCGCGCACTTCGGCACCGTCGTCGCCGCCCATGTGGCCGCCGACCTGGAGGACGTCGGGCGCTGGCGCGGCAGACCCGTGGAGCTGGACGAGCTGGAGACGCGCAACCGGATCCTGGGCGCGGCGGGTCGCGAGCTCGGTGCGGTCGGCTACCTGGCCTCGCGCGACTGGATCGACGGGTTCCGGCGGCGGATGGCCGCCTGGTGGAACTCACACGACCTGCTGCTCATGCCGTCCCTGGGAGTGGCGCCCTTCCGCCTCGGCGAGCTGCCCGCGGACGATGTGAGCCTCTCACGGGGCCTGACCAACCAGGCGGTGGCGTTCACCTCGCCGATCAACGCCACCGGGCAGCCCGCGATCTCCCTGCCGCTGCACCGCACCGCGGACGGTCTGCCGGTAGGCGTGCAACTGGTCGCCGCGGCGGGACGGGAGGACCTGCTCATCCGGGTGGCCGCCCAGATCGAGGAGGAGCGGCCCTTCCGGCACACGGCGATGCGCTGACCCGGTTTTTCGGGGAAGGACGGACGGGAGCGGCGGGGCATGATCGCCCCGGTCGCGGTCGGCGTTCGGGAACCGTATCGGAAAATCACGCGTTATATCGTGAAGTGGCGGGGTAGTACGCCACCAGGCGAACGTGCTTCCGAGAGGAATCCCCATGGCGAAGGCGGCGCGCGCGGCACAGGCGTGGAAGACGTACCGGAGTGTGTCGAAGCCGGGTTCGCCCGGTCTCGGCGCTCGCCTGCGCGCTCTCCCCAGGATGATCGGCGCGGTCATGCGCGGGCAGTACCCCGGTATGAGCAAGGGCAAGCTGGCCATGATGGGCCTTGGCGTGCTCTACATCATCTCGCCGGTCGACATCGTCCCCGACTTCCTGGTTCTCATCGGGGTGGCCGACGACTTCGGGGTCTTCCTGTGGCTGATGAGCTCCCTGCTCGGTGAGGGCGGACGCTACGTCGACTGGGAGCGTGACCGGGTCAGAGCTGTTCCATCCTGAGCCAGGCGCGAGACGGCAGCGGGTGGCCGAACAGGCGGGCGGCGTTGCCGTAGGCCACCCGGGCGATGTCGGCGGGCGGCAGGCTGCCCAGGTTCGTCGCGATGGCCTGCTGGGTGTCGGGCCAGGTGGAGTCGGAGTGGGGGTAGCCGCTCTCCAGCAGCACGTGCTCCAGCCCGACGGCGAGCCGCACCCCGGACAGGGCGTGGTCGTTGAGCGTGCCGAAGAAGAAGTTTCTGCGCAGGACCTCGCTGGGCTTCAGGCCGCCCTCCCAGGAGGCCTCGCCGGCCACCGGGTGGTCGAGCGCGTAGTCGGCCCGCTCGGCGAGCATCGGCAGCCAGCCCACGCCCCCCTCCACGATGAGGATCCGCAGCGCGGGGAAGCGCAGCGGGATGCCCGACCAGAGCCAGTCGGCACAGGCGAACATGGCGCTCGTCGGCATCAGCGTGGTGATCGCCTCGATCGGGGTGTCCGGTGAGGGGACGGGGGCCCAGGAACCGGCGCCGGCGTTCAGGCAGACGACCGTGCCCGTCTCCTCGCACGCCTGGAAGAACGGGTCCCAGTGGTCGCTGTGGATGGACGGCAGACGTAGCCGGGTGGGGAACTCGGGGAAGAGCACCGCCTTGAAGCCGCGCGCCGCGTTGTCGCGGATCTCCTTGGCGGCGATCTCGGGGTCGGTCAGCCAGGGCAGCTGCAGGGCGATGATCCGCTCCGGATAGGTGCCCGCCCAGACGTCCACGTGCCAGTCGTTCCACGCGCGCAGGATCGCCAGGCCGAGCTCCTGGTCGCGGGTCTTGGCGAAGACCATGCCCGACTGCCCGGCCAGCATGCCGGGGAAGCAGAGCGCGGCCCAGACGCCGGCGCGGTCCATGTCCTCGATCCGGGCCTCGATGTCGTGGCAGCCGGGGCGCATGTGCTCGAACCGCACCGGGTCGAGCGTCCACTGCTCGCGGGGCAGACCGGCGCCCACGTCGAGCCCGGCGCAGGGGTAGGTGGCACCGCCGTAGCGCCAGACCTGGTGACCCGAATCGGTCTCGACCACCTTTGGAGCCAGTTCGGTGTACTTCTCCGGCAGCCGGTCGTCGAACATGTCGGGCGGCTCGATCAGGTGGTCGTCGGCTGAAATGATCACATAGTCCCGCCGCCTGGGCTCGGGGTCGGGGAGCAGCGGCGTAGTCACACGGTCAACCGTATGACGCTGGAATAACACTGTTCAAGCCGCAAGGTCTCCGGTTGGTATCTCTGTCTCCCCGGACGTCTCTTACAGGCACCCTACGGGGCCACCGGCTAGCCTGTCCGGCGGTGGATCTCGCGTGACGGGGGCAGAGATGCGAGTGGTGGTTCCGGCACGGGGCGACATACCGCACGTCGTGCGTCTGGCGCTGCTGTTCGTGCTCGCGATCTCCACGGTGGTCGTCCATTTCAACCAGGCGCCACCCCTGCGGCCCGCCGCGGAGCTCATCTCGGACCTGCGGGCCGGCGGGGTGACCAAGGTCGTCTACGACCGCAACTGGCCCGCCTACGGCACGCTGACGTGGTCGCACGGGCCGCTCTCCTGGAACCAGGCCCGCTTCGACCAGCCCGACGACGTCTGGGACCCGGAGACCACCCGGCTGGTTCCCGAGGCCCTTGAGCGGCGCCAGGGGGCCTTCCTGACCCAGGTACGCGCCGCGGCCGACCCCGGCGTGGAGATCGTGCGCACCGAGGGCTTCGGCGGCCCGATCGGCGGCTCGGTGGGCTCGCCCGCCTACGGGCGCTGGTGGGCACCCTTCGGCCCGGTGGCGGTGGCGGCGGAGGTGCTGGCCTGGCTGCTCATGCTGACCCGGCCGAACCCCCGCTACGCCAGCCGCTGGGCGTGGTTCTGGATGTTCCTCACCGGCGGCTCGCTGCTCTACGTCCTGCTGGAGCCCCGTCCACTATGGCGCGGACCGTACGAGGTGCTGCCCGCACCGGCCAGAATCGACGGCACGCGGGGGTTCGCGATCGCGGTGGCGCTCCTTTTCGGCATGGCCATGGTCAACGCATGACCATGAGGTAGTAATGGGGCATGGTTCCCGAAGGGGGTCGAAGTCCGTCGTGGCCGGCGGATCCTCGGGCCGACCGTCCGGACGGCGCTCCCGCTCGCCCCGATCTCAGGTGCCGGCCCGCTCCGCCGACGCGGTCTGTTCCGCCGGTGCGGGCCGCCCGGGACCGTCCGGGAGTTCGTCGGGTTCGCCGGACTCCGGACCGCCGGTCGCGGCCGCAGCCCTGAGGTCGGCGGCCTCCCTGCGGATCAGCAGCACCCAGCCGCCGATCGCGACCCCGATGAACAGCCACCACTGCACGCCGTACGCCAGGTTGAGCCCGCCTCCCCCGCCGACGTCCGGCGCCGGGACGGGGTCCGGCGCGGCGGCGGCCGCGGGTGACTGCTCGGTCAACTCGACGTACCCGCCGAGAAGCCGGTACGGCAGGCGGCTGCCGATCGCCTCGGTGTTGATCAGCAGGACCTGGCCCGTGGGCAGGCCCGCTCGGTCCCGGATGCCCGAGGTCTCCTCGGTCTCGGTGGGCCGTAGCCTGCCGGTGACAGTTACCTCACCTGAGGACGGGGCGGGGACCTCGGGGAGGGCGTCGGCCGTGGCACCGGCCTTGACCCAGCCCCGGTTCACCAGCACGCCGGTGCCCTTCGGGGAGATCAACGGGGTCAGCACGT
Organism: Streptosporangium sp. NPDC049644; assembly: GCF_040675205.1. Lineage (NCBI taxonomy): Bacteria > Bacillati > Actinomycetota > Actinomycetes > Streptosporangiales > Streptosporangiaceae > Streptosporangium > Streptosporangium sp. NPDC049644. Next base: position 25,875 of record NZ_JBFAOJ010000036.1, read on the forward strand.
AGAAGCCGACCACCTTGTTCTGGATGCGGCGCCTGACCAGGAGCTGGGCGTCCGCGTCGTACCTGCCGCGGACCGTGACGGGGCGGTATTTGTCCTGCACGGAGACGGTGCCGCCGGGCGAGGTCAGCTCTTCTACGGCGACGGGGGTGGCGGCGAGGTTGCGCGTGATCTGGTCGCTGCTGGTGGATCTTTCCGTGAAACGCCCGAACTGCCACTGGCCCAGCAGCACGAAAGCGGGGATGACCAGCAACACCACCACGTGCAGAGCCAGCCATCGGGGAGTCAGCAGAAACCGGTACACGCTCTCAAGAGTAGGCATCGGGAGCGTCGCCCCGTCCTCCGAGTGCGCTTTTGGGAGTGGCGGAGGGTGCCCGCGGGCGTAGTAAGGTGCCCGGAACCGCGCGATCGTCGGATGTCATGGAAAATTCCATGGACACTCTGGACATCGCATATGTTCGGCTGAAATATCCCCCGGGACGTTCCACCACCCTCGGAGCCTGCTCCTGATGACTGTGCTCATGCCCGCTCCCACGGCTCCGATCGCACTCCCCCGTCTCGGCGCTCTGCTGCGGCATGCCGCCCCCAGGGTGTTCGAGAGCATGATGCTTCCCGTTCTCGTCTTCTACGTCGCACTGATCTTCACCAACTCGCACGTCGCGCTCGCGGTGGCGGCGCTCTGGGTCTACGGCGGGGTCGCCTGGCGGCTGGTCAGGCGGAGCGAGGCACCCGGCACGCTCATGCTGGCGGCGGGCACGATCACGGTCAGGGTGGTGCTGACCGTGGCGACGGGCAACCCCATCGTGTTCTTCCTCCAGCCCTGCCTCGGGGTGTTCTGCGTGAGCATGGGCTTCCTGCTCACCGCGCCGTTGCGGCGGCCGTTGATCCGGCGGGTGGTGGCCGATCTCGTGCCGTTGCCCGACCAGGTGACCGAGCATCCGCGGATGCGCCGGTTCTTCGTGTCGCAGTCGGTGCTGTGGGGGTGCGCGCAACTGCTGAACGCGGCGCTGAGCCTGTGGCTGCTGCTCAGCCAGACTCTGGAGACCTACCTTCTGGTGCGCACCTCGGCGGTGGCGGTGCTGCTCGGCGGTGTGGCACTGATCTCGGTGCTCAGCCTCCGGCACTGCCTGCGGGGCCTGGAGACGCGAGGGCCGGAGGGCTGAGGCGCATGCCGGGCCCGGGAAGCGCGGTGACCTCTCTCGGGCCGGACACCTCGTGCCCCTCGGTGCAGCGGAAGTGCTGCTCGATCGGAGCGCCGCAGCCGCGGTGGGTGAGAAGTGTCGGCGGCCCCTCGTGGTCGCTGAGATACCTGTCGCCCCACTGCATCAGGGCCACCAGGGTCGGATAGAGGTCGAGGCCCATCTGGGTCAGCCGGTATTCGTCGCGCTGCCGCTGCCCGGGTTCGCGGTAGGGCACCTTGCGCAGCAGTCCCTCCTCCACGAGACGGGCCAGCCTGGCGCTGAGCACCTGCCTGGGGGCTCCCGTGGCGGCCTGCATGTCGGCGAAACGCCGTACCCCGCTGAACGCCTCGCGCAGCACCAGGAACGTCCACTTCTCGCCGACGACGCCGAGGGCGCGCTCGATGGAACAGTTCTCCAGCCGCAGGGGCAGGTTGCCGGGAGCCGCCTCACTCATGTGCGAATCGTAAGTCGCCATGACGCCACCTCCAACGCTCGCCTAAGTCTACTTGACATACTTAGCTCTCTCGCGAGAATCTGAGTCCATGATGCGAACTCAGCTTGTGCCGCCGTGCCCGGCCCCGGCGTCACCCGTGCCCATGGACGCCGTGCCGGGGGAGGCCATCGAGATCCGGCCCGCGCGGCCGGATGACGAGGAGCGGGTCCGTCGCTTCCTCGGGGGGCTGTCGTCCCGGACGCGGACACGGCGGTTCTTCAGCGGGGTGAGCCGTCCCGGCGCGGGCTTCGTCAGGGCGCTCCTCGCGGTGGACGAACGGTGCGACGCGCTCCTCGCGGTCCACGAGGGCCTCGTCGTCGGGCACGCGATGAGCCACCGGAGAGAGGGGGAGGCGGTCGACATCGAGATCGCCGTGGTGGTGGGCGACGAGTGGCAGGGAGTGGGGCTCGGCTCCCGGCTCGTCCGCACGCTGATGCGCCGCGCGGCGGCCCGGGGAGCCGGGACGGTGGGGATGGACGTGCTCGGAGACAACCGCACGGTACTGGCGATGATCCGCAAGATGTGGCCCGAGGCGACCATGCGCGCCTCCTGCGGCGCGGTGGAGGTGACCGCGAGAATCCTGCGCTGAGGGGGCCCCGCGCCGGGGCGCGGGCGTGTGGGGGGCCTCGGGGGTGGTGGCGCGGTATCGCGATCAAGGCGGTAGGATCAGCGTGGCCCAAGTCGTTTCCCGCACAGTTTGCGGAATAAGGTTCTGGTGCCTCACCATTGGAATCGTGAAGACTGCCAAGAACGGACGCGACGGCCGCACCAGGATCGTCGAGGGCGCCCTACGACGATTCAGCCAAGATGGTGTCTCGGCCACCACGCTGGCCAGCCTCCGCGAGGAGAGCGGCGTCAGCGTCGGCAGCTTCTATCACCATTTCGCCAGCAAGGAACATGTCTTCGGCGTCCTGTACGCCGAGACCCTGCGCATGTACCAGGACGCGTTCCTCGCCGAACTCCATCGCCACGAAGGGGCGCGGGAGGGCATCGAGGCCATCGTCGCGCTGCACATGTCCTGGTGTGGCGAGCATCGCGAGCGCGCCCACCTGCTGATCAGTGAGCGGCCGCCCAGGCGCGAGGAGCCGGGTGGCACCGAGGTGTCGGAGTCGCGCAGGGCGTTCTTCAGAACGGTCTCCGACTGGTGGCGCCCGCACATGAAGAACGGGCTGCTCCAGCCCGTCCACCCGACGATGTGCTACGTGCTCTGGCTCGGACCGGCCAACGAGATGTGCCGCCTGTGGTTCGCCGGGGCGCACCAGCCCACCTCCGAGGAGATCGGCGGCCTCTGCGAGGCGGCCTGGCAGAGCCTGCGGCAGCCGGGTTCCTGACCGCCGTCACCGTTCCCGCCCGGCCGGAGCGGGCTCAGCGGGTGCCCGCCAACTGGCGCATCCGCGTCGACACCCGCCAGACGTCCTCGTCGAGCGAGATGTCCAGTCGCAGGTCCTGGCGCCGACGCCGCAGGCCGGGCACGCGCACCCGGTCGGAGACGTCGAACCTGCCGCGCCTGGCGTAGCCGAACCCCAGCTCTCCGGGGAGGACTCGCAACTCATCCTGATTGCCACATCGCGGACAGGTCCAGGCGACCAGATCCTTGCCTCGGCAGTAATCGTGGCAGGCGCGAAAATACTCATCAGGGCGAAAACGGGACTCGCAGGCGAAGCAGGGGATCAGCATCACGGATCCTTTGAAACGGATGGCGCAGTTACCAAGAAGTACCGCCTCCCGGTTGAAGCCCGCTTGCAGAATGCTTACCCCGGTGTGTAACAGTCTCATCACTCGGGGCAGTCGGACGTGCCCGGTGCGAGGATTGCCCGGTGAACGATCTGCTGGACCGGCTCAGAGAGCTTCTGCTCGACACCGGCTACACCATCGACGGCGTCCGCGAGCGACTCGGGGACGTCGCCGCCACCGCGCTCTCTCGCGAGGAGACGGTGCCCGCCCTGCGCGCCACCGGCCAGGGTGACCCGCTCGGCACCCTGATCCGGCTGTGGTGGCTCGGCGCCCCCGTGGAGGTGCGAGGGGCACCGGCGGGGCTTCCGCTGGAGGAACTGGCCGCCGCGGGATTGGTGACCGTCGAGGGCGGGCGGGTCGCCTCCACGGTTCACCTGCAGCCCTGGGAGACCGGTGGTTACCTGGTCTCCGACCGCAAGGTCAGGCCGGGCGACCCCGCCCTGCGCCCGGACCACGTCGTCGGCGCGGGGGGAGCCTCGGCGAACCTCGCCCAGCTGGCCTCACGTCGCCCGGTCGGGCGTGCTCTGGATCTCGGTACCGGGTGCGGGGTCCAGGTGCTCCATCTGAACGGCCGCGCCGAGGAGATCACGGCCACCGACGTCAACCCGCGCGCGCTGGAGCTGGCCCGGTTGAGCTGGGCGCTGTCCGGGATCACCGGGGTCGAGGCGCGGAGGGGTTCCATGTTCGATCCCGTCGAGGGCGAGCGCTTCGACCTGGTCGTCTCCAACCCGCCGTTCGTGATCTCCCCGGCCGGCCGGTTCACCTACCGGGAGTCGGGCTTGTCCGCCGACGACTTCTGCCGCGACCTCGTACGGCGGGCGCCGGGCCACCTCGCACCCGGCGGCACCTGCCACCTGCTGGCCAACTGGCTGCACGTCGACGGCGAGGACTGGCGTGACCGGGTGGGCGGCTGGCTCGCCGGGACCGGCTGTGACGGCTGGGCGGTCCAGCGCGACGTGCAGGATCCCGCCGAGTACGTCGAGCTGTGGCTGAGGGACGCCGCCGAGCAGGGCACCCCGCGCTACCGCGAGCTCTACGACGACTGGCTCGGCTGGTTCGAGTCCGAGAACGTCACCGGGATCGGCTTCGGCTGGATCACACTGCACGACTCAGGGAGTCTTGACCCGGTCGTGCGGGTGGAGGAGTACGGGCTGCCGGTGGAGTTGCCGGTCGGCGGATACGTGGACGAGGTGCTCGGCGCGATCACCACGGCACACCGGCTGACCGACGCCCAGCTGCTGGGCGCCAGACTGGCGGTCGCCGAGGGGGTGCTGGAGGAGCGGACCGGACCGCCAGGCGCCGAGGACCCGGCGCGGATCGTGCTGCGGCAGACCGGGGGACTGCGCCGCAGCACGCGGGTCGGGACCGTGGAGGCCGCCCTCGCGGGGGTCTGCGACGGCGACTATCCACTGGCCCCGCTGCTCGACGCGATCGCGGAACTCATCGGCGAGGACCCCGACGACCTGCGGGCCAAGGCTCCTGCCGTGCTCCGCCCGCTGATTGCCGAGGGGTTTTTCCACATATCCACAGGGTGATTATCCACAGGCTGTGGATATCGCCGCTATCGCCTGTCAATCGAATGTCAAACCCGGCGGGGGAAGCTCTGGGCGTGGGCACGGATCCGGGGGGTGAAGGGTCCGTGCAAAGTCCGGCCGGTCGCCACAGTGAGGCGGCCGGCCCGCGGGTGACGTACCGGATGACCGGGCCCCCTACACGTCTCCCGGGGCCAGGCGGCCGGCCGGGCTGCCACGTCCATTCCGGACCGCGGACCGACTTCGAGGGGTATGCCAGTGATCAACCACATCTGGATGACGCGACTTGACGATGATCTTTATGATGATCTTGGATCAACTGTCGACCTGGTCGCGCTCCAGCAGAAGGCGCAGATCCTCGGCCTCGGGCGCCCCGAGCCTGCTGAACAGGTCGTGGGCGCGTTCGAGGCAGTCGCGACCGCGGCCGGTGCTGCCGAGGCCGTTGAGCGCCTTGCCTAGCACCCACAGAGCCTGCGCCTCACCGTACGGGTGGCTGATCTCCCGGCTCACGGTAAGCGCCTGCTCCGCGTGACGGGTCGCGTCCGTGAAGCGGCCCGCGTGGATGAAGGTCTCGGCCAGCCGGGAACAGACCCGCTGCTCCCAGACCCGCTGCCTGCTGGCCCGGAAGAAGGCGAGGCACTCGGCATGGTGGTGGACCGCCTCGTTCAACCGGCCGACCCGCGACAGGATCATCCCCAGGTGGTAGCGGGCCCTGGCGGTGCCGGCGCTGGAGCCCATCTCGATGAACAGGGCCAGCCCCTGCTCGGCGGCGGCGATCGCCTCCTGCGGCTGCTCCAGGAACAGGTGGTCACGGGCGGAGTAGCTGAGCGTCAGCGCCTCCCCGCCCCGCGCTCCGACCTCCCTGAACGCCTCGCGCGCCGAGCTGAACCAGGCCAGGGCCTCCACGTGGTGGCGCCGGCGCCCGGCCACGACGGCCAACGCGTTCAGCACCTCGCCGACAACGATGCGGTCGCCCCCGGCCGACAGCTCCAGGGAGGCGCGGAACTCCTCCTCGGCCTCGGCCAGCCGGTTGGTGCCGAACAGCACACGGCCCAGCACGTAGCGGCAGCGCAGCTCGCTGGAGACGGCACCGAGCCGTCGCGCCACGGCCAGCATCTCCCGCGTCCGGCTCTCGAATTCGCGGCCGTGGCTCCCCGACTCCAGCAGCGGCTCCATGGCGAGCAGCAGGTCGGCCCCCGGCAGCAGTGCCTCGGCCCGGTTCGCGCGGGCCACCTGGGCGATCGACGCGAACAGCGACTCCGCCTCCACCGACAGCCAGGCCACAGCCTCGTCGGCGGAGACGAAGGCGTGACCGGTACCGGTGACCCCCAGCTGGTCGGCGATCGTGCTGCCCTCGTAGGCGAGGCGGTGCGCCGAGCGCGCGGACGCCAGGTAGAAGTCGAGCAGCCGGGCCAGCGCCGCCGCGCCCTCCCCGCCGATGGCCACACTCAGCCCGGACCCGCGCCGCTCTTCGCCGTCCTGACCGCCGTCTCCCTCCGCCGTGCTCTCGGCCCGTTCCGCGATCCGGCGGGCGAAGAGCTTGAGCAGATCGTGGAAGCGGTAACGGCCGGGGGCCGGAGCCTCAAGCAGGCTGGCGTCCACCAGGGACTCCAGGACGTCCTCAGTGTCCATCGCCTCCAGCGCGAGCAGCCCGGAGGCGGCCCCGATCGAGATGTCCGGGCCACCGGGCAGGGAGAGCAGCCGGAACGCGCGGGCCTGAGCCGGACTGAGCTGGCCGTACCCGAGAGCGAAGGTCGCCTCCACCGCGAGGTCTCCCACGCGCATCTCGTCCAGACGGCGGCGCTCGTCGGCCAGCCGGGGAACCAGGGAGGCGACGGTCCAGGACGGCCGGGCGGCCAGGCGCGCCGCCACGATTCGCACCGCGAGCGGCAGGAAACCGCAGGCGGCGACCACGTCCATGGCGGCGGCGCGTTCCGCCTCCACCCTCTCGGTGCCCGCGACGGTGCCGAACAGCGCGAGGGCCTCCTCCGGCTCCATGACGTCCAGGTCGATCAGCCGGGCCGAGGCCAGGTCGGCGAGTTTGCCGCGACTGGTCACGATCGCCGCGCACCCTGCCGAACCGGGGAGCAGCTGGCTCACCTGCGCGGCGTCGCGGGCGTTGTCCAGCAGCACGAGCATCCGCCGGTCGGCCAGGAGCGACCGGAACAGCGCGGAACGCTCGGCCAGGCCGTCGGGGATGGCGTCGGCGGGCAGGCCGAGCCCGCGCAGGAACGCGGCCAGTACGGACTCGGGCGCGGTCGGCTCCACGCCGTACCCGCGCAGGTCGGCGTAGAGCTGGCCATCGGGGAACAGATCGTGCATGGCATGGGCGACGTGCACCGCCAGAGCCGTCTTGCCCACGCCGCCGATGCCGGAGATGGCCGCCACGGGCACGCCCTCGGAGCCCTCCTGGGCCGACAGCAGCGTGCGCAGCCGCGCGATGATCTGACGGCGCCCGGTGAAGTCGTTCACGGCGGCGGGAAGCTGCGCGGGGCGCGGCAGCTCCGGGACCACCGGTGTTCCCCGCCTCCCCGACGTTCTCATCGGCTCCGGCTCCGGGCTCCGGTCCGGGGCGCCCGGTGCGGCCTCGGCGGGCGCGAGCCGTGCGGGGCGGCCGGCGAGCGCGAGGGCCGGGTCGTCGGTGAGGATGCGCTGGTGCATGCTCGTCAGGTCGGGGCCGGGCTCGATGCCCAGTTCCTCGATCAGCGTGGCGCGGGTGTCGGCGAAGGCGGCGAGTGCCTCCGCCCTGCGCCCGCAGCGGTAGTAGGCCAGCATCAGCTGGGCGCGGAGTCGCTCGCGCAGCGGATGGTCGGCGGTCAGCGCGATCAGCTCGGACAGCACGTCGGCGTGCCTGCCTAGCTCCAGGTCCAGGTCCATCAGGACTTCCAGCACGCTCATCCGGCGCTCGGTGAGCCGGTCGCGCTGGTGTTCGGCATAGGGGCCGACGGCTCCGGCCAGCGGCTCGCCGGTGCACAGCGCCAGGCTCGCACGCAGGCTCTCCGCGGCTTTCGCCAGCTCGCCCGCGCGGCGCGCGACCTCGGCCTCGGCGATGCCACGCTCGAAGAGAACCAGGTCAAGGACGACCCCGTTCAGCCGTAGCGCGTACCCCCTGCCGACGGAGGTGAGCAGTTCGGGGCGGGTGCGCGGGGACCTGCCCGGCTCCAGCACCGCGCGCAGCCGGGAGACGTAGGTGCGCAGGGCGCCGAGCGCGCGGGGCGGGGCGTCGTCCCCCCAGATCGCGTCGATCATCTCGGTCGGCGTCACCGCCCGGTTCTCCCTCAGTAGGAGCATCGCCAGGATGGAACGTTGCAGTGGGGTGCCCAGGTCGAGCTCGGATCCGTCACGCCAGGCCTGGACAGGACCGAGTACGGCGAACCGTAATCCGTCTCCGCTGCCCTGAACAGCCATTTCTTGAATCTCCGCCCGATGGGAAGTTTTATGGCCAAATGATAGATCCTCCCCTGCTGACTCAGTAAGTAGAGGGTTGTCCGTTCGCCGAGCCGTTGATCACACGTTAATCGGCTGTTGAGTCATGTCCACAATGCTGTGGCTGTCGGGCATGGCCCCATACGGGGGCGGCCATGCCCGACATGTCGGTGGATTGCAGGTATGAATAAAGGCGCTGTAAGCGTGATGAAGGCGGGCGGGCCTATCAATGAGCCATGGCTCCTAGAGGAAGTCGGGAGCCGCCCCCTCAAGGAGAGAACCATCATGCGCCGCTCGATCAGCAAACTCCTCGGTCTCGCCGCCGCCACCGCCGTCATCGCGATCGGTGTTCCGGCCCTCGCCTCCCCGGCCTCGGCCGCCACCCCCACCGCCGGCTCGGCCGCCTCCAGCGACTACGACGAGTTCTGGGGCTCCTACTACTCCAAGTACTACAACGGCTCCCGCGCCAGCGCCAAGGGCCGCGTCTGGACCGAGGACGACGACAGCGTCCACGTCCAGGGCAGGCTCTACGACAAGTACTCGCCGAGCTGGCTCTGCGGCTACGTCCAGTTCAAGGTCGAGGACCACGAGGGCGAGGAGAGCTACTACTGGGCGCGCAAGTGCGGCTCCCAGGGCTACACCCCCTTCCACTTTGTCCGCGAAGAGGTTGAAAACCTGCAGGTCAGGGTCTGCTACTGGGACAAGCACGACGCCAAGAGGGCGCTGTGCGGCAAGTGGCGCTACATCTACGAGGTCGATGGCGAGGAGTGATCCCACCTCGTCCGGCGGATCTCATCCGTGACCCGCGTACGCCATCAGACGAATACCAGGCCCGCCCGAGACCCCCGGGCGGGCCTTTTGCTCAATTAAGTAGTTAAAGTAAGCTTTTACCGTTATGTGGCTTTTGTCGGTTTATTTGGTCCTCCTTGCCTCACCCCTCGTCCGGGGGCGTCTCACGCGGCCTCGAACAGGCCCATCCGCGCACGCAGCCGTTCTCGGACGATCGGCCATTCGTCGCTCAGGATCGAGTAGTACGCGGTATCTCGGACCGTGTCGTCGGCGCCTCGGCTCTCCGCCCGCCGCACACCGTCGAGGTGCGCGCCGAGGGCTTCGATGGCGGCCCGGGATCGTACGTTCCGTATGTCGGCCTTGAGGGTTATGCGGTGGACCTGCCAGGTCTCGAAGGCGAGGGAGAGCATCAGGTACTTGCTCTCGCGGTTGGCACCGGTCCCCTGCGCGGAGGCGGAGAGCCAGGTGTAACCGATGTCCGCCACGGACGGGACATCGCCCACCGCCCCACGAGTGCCCGGCGGCCAGGGCATGGGGCCCTGCCAGTACTCCAGGTTCATGAGACGGGTGGCACCGACCACGCGGTCGGTGTGAAGCCACCGGATGGCGAAGGGCATCGTGCGGCCCTCCGCCTGCTCAGCCAGAGTGGCCTCCACGTAGGAGACCATCTCGTCCCGGCCATTGGGGACGCGAGTGAAGCCGTAGGTAGAGCGGTCCTCACTCGCCGCGGCGACGAGGTCGTCGACGACCGCGAGGCTGAGCGGTTCCAGGCGCACGAGGCGCCCGGACAGGGTGACAGAAGCGGGCATGAGCACATAATGAGGGCTCTTTCCCCTGCTCGGTGCCAAACGACACGAGACATCTTGGCGAGCATCGTGAGAAGCACCGGCCGCAGGACTCTCCACAGTGAGAAAGAGCAGGTCAGGCCCGCTGAATCCGCCCTGGGAACGCGCGTCGCCGACGCGGGGGCCGCGTGCGATCTCACCCCGTCGCAGGGGCCGCGACGAGCGGGGCGCGTACCTGCGGGCGAGGTGGCCGCCGGGTGGTGCGCAGGTCGGCCAGAGCCTCGCTCAGATGGTCCAGCGAGGCCGAGATCCAGGGCAGTTCCAGGGGGTCGGAGGCACCGAGCGCGGCCAGCCGACGCCGTGTCGTCTCGCCGTACAGGAGGCTGGTCGCCACCCGCGTCCGCAGGGCCGCCGGGTCGTCGCCGAAGGCGTGGCCGGGGAGCACCCCGACGCCGTGCCGGTCGAGCAGATACGCCGACAGGTCGGCGGAGGACGCGAAGTCCAGCCCGGTGAAGTCGGGGTAGAGGTAGAAGCCGCCCTGCGGCGCGTCCACCCTCACGCCCGCGCGGACGAGCCGCTCGTGCACCGCCCGCGCCACGGTGCCGTGCAGCCTGCGGCTCTCGCCGATCCGCTCGACGAGCTCCGGCGGTTCGGTGTACGCGTACGCCGCCGCCTGCTGGACGGGTGCGGCCGGGCTGGACCAGATCTCGCTGGCGACCGCCAGCAGCCGGTCACGCAGCCCCGCGGACGGGAGCCGGGCCACACCGATCCGCCAGCCGCCCAGGGCGAGGCTCTTGCTGAGCCCGCTGGTGATCACGGTCCGTTCGGGGGCCACGTCGGCGGGGCTGAGAAAGCCGGTGGCCGGGGAGTGGACCAGGTCGCGGTAGATCTCGTCGGAAACGATGGTGAGGTCGAGCTCGCGGGCGACCTCGGCGATCCGCCGGATCGTGGACGCCCCGGCCAGCGTGCCGCTGGGGTTGTCGGGCAGTGTGACCAGCAGCGAACGCACGTCGCGTCCCTGGGCGCGGGCGTGTGTGACCGCCGCCGCCACGCGCTCGGGGTCGGGCACCCCGCCCTCGCCATCGGGCGCGGGAACGAGCAGGGAACGCGCCCCGACCAGGTCGGCCTGGGCGGCGTAGCTGACCCAGCTCGGCATCGGCAGCACGATGTCGCCGCCGACCGCCAGCAGCAGGCCGTACAGCAGGGGTTTGCTCCCGGGGCCGCAGACCACCAGTTCCGGGTCGGTGGGCAGCCCCCGCCGCGACCAGTAGCCGGAGGCAGCCTCGCGCAGCGCCGGCGCGCCGGCGACAGGTCCGTACCCGTTGTGCCCGGACGCCGCGGCCAGCCGCTCGCGCAGAGCCGGATGAACGGGCAGCCCCGCCTCTCCGAAGGCCAGGTGCAGCACGCGCTCCCCGGCGAGCCGTCTTCGCTCGATGTCCTCGTTGGCCGCCAGGGTGGCGGAAAGGGTGACGTTCATCGTGAGGTCCCTCCCTCGTTGCGGAACGTTCCCAACCCTGATGAGGTAGGGGCGTAAGGACAAGCTTCGGTTCTCGCGGGTGGGCATAAGGAAAGCTGATGCTTGATTTGCGGAGACTCGCGCTGATCTGCGAATTCGCCCGCCGGGGCAGCATCGCCGCCACTGCGGCATCCCTGGGTTACAGCCCCTCGGCGGTCTCCCAGCAACTGGCCGCGCTGGAACGCCAGGCCGGGACCGCGTTGATCGACAGGACCGCCAGGAGCGCGGAGCTGACCGACGCGGGGCGCCGCCTGGTCGAGCACGCCGAGCGCATCCTGGCCATGGTGGAGAGTGCCGAGTCCGATCTGTCGGCCCAGGCCGTCACCCCGGCGGGACGGGTCACGGTGACCGCCTTCCCCACCGCCGCGGTCGCCTTCGCGCCCGCGCTGACCAGGACGCTCCGCCGGCACGGTGGGATCACCCTGCGGATGGGGCAGGGGCGCTCGGGGCGCGGGATGCGCGAGGTGCAGTCAGGCGAGGTGGACATCGCTCTGATCGACGACTGGTACGGCGGCATACGCGAACCGGACACCATGCGGGTCTTCCCGCTGTTGCGCGATCCGCTGGTGCTCGTGGTACCGCGCACGCACCGGCTCGCCTCCCCTGACATCCCCGTCGACCTGCGCGAGCTGAGGGAGGAGTCCTGGATGGCCACCCCGGACGGCGAGCCCTCCCGGCTGGCGGTGGACCGGCTGATGGCCGACGTCGGCGGCCACCGGCCGGTGCCCTGGGAGTTCGAGGGACTGAGCACGATCATCGGTCTGGTCGCCAAGGGCATCGGCATCGCGGCCGTTCCCGCTCTGGCACTGGCCGCGGGTGTCCGGGGCATCGTCGTCCGCCGGCTGCCCGGCCCGCCGGTCGGCCGGACCGTCCACGCCGTCGCCCGATCCTCCAGCGTTCACCGCCCTGCCGTCTCCGTCACCCTCAGGGCCGTCCACGTCGCCGCCAGGCTCCTCGCCGCCGACCTGGAGGCGGTCGAGCCCGTACCCAGATGACGCCCTCGGGTACGCCGGGAGACGGTCGCTCTCCCTTGGGCGGTAACGTCGGCGCATGCCTCCCTCCTACGCGCTCGAGCGATTGCTGAACGACGGCGGTGCCAAGCTGGTCGCCGGGGTGGACGAGGTCGGGCGGGGAGCCTGGGCGGGCCCGGTGGCGGTCTGCGCCGTGGTCACCGACCTGTCGGAACCGCCCGCCGGCCTCACCGATTCCAAACTGCTCACCCCCGCCCGCCGCGCCGCCATGGTCGCCGAGATCACCGCCTGGGCGGCCGGTATCGGGTACGGCGAGGCGTCCCACGAGGAGATCGACACGCTCGGGATGACCGAGGCCCTGCGCAGGGCGGCCAGGAGGGCGCTGGCCGGGCTTCCCGCCCGGCCCGACGTGGTCGTGCTGGACGGCAAGCACGACTATCTGGGTGCGCCCTGGCCGGTCCGGTGCGAGGTCAAGGGTGACCTGTCCTGTGTCTCGGTGGCCGCGGCCTCGGTGATCGCGAAGGTTCGCCGGGACACCTACATGGCCTCGCTGGGCTTCTCCGAGTACGGGTTCGCCGAGAACGCGGGTTACCCCTCCCCGGTCCACCAGGCGGCCCTGGCCGAGCTCGGCCCGACGGAGCACCACCGCCTGTCCTGGTCGTACCTGGACGATCTGCCCCGCTGGCGCCACCTCAAGAGGCACCGCAACCCATTGGCCGGTGAGGGCCAGCTCGGCCTCTTCGGCTAACGGCGGACATCGGACATCATCGAAGAGTGCGAATCGGAGTCTTCCTGGTCGCGGCGGGATTTCCCGGCCGGCGACCGGGAGAGGTGCTGCGCGACACCGTGGACGCGGTCGTGGCCGCGGAGGAGGCGGGATTCGATGACGCGTGGATCGCCGAGCACCACTTCATGTCGTACGGCGTCTGCCCGTCGGCGGCGACGCTGGCCGGTGTGGCGCTGGGACGCACCGCCAGGATCAGGGTCGGGACGGCGGTGAGCGTCCTGTCCACCCGGCATCCGGTGGATCTGGCCGAGCAGGCGGCGATCCTCGACCAGGTCTCCGGGGGCCGGTTCTCCCTGGGGGTGGGCAGGGGCGGGCCGTGGGTGGACCTGGAGGTGTTCGGCACCGGCCTGGCGAGGTTCGAGCGCGGCTTCCCCGAGTCCCTCGACCTGCTGTGCGAGGCGCTCTCGCGTGACACGCTCTCCGCGAGCGGGGAGTTCTTCGACTTCAGGCAGGTGCCGATGGTGCCGGCGGCCCGGCTCAGGCCGGTTGTCGCGTGCACCTCGCCCGCGACCGTGCGGATCGCCGCCGAACGCGGGCTGCCGATGCTGCTGGGCATGCATGTCGGGGACCGGGAGAAGGCGGCCATGCTCCGTGACTACGGCGCGCTGGTGGCCGGCCCGCTGTCACCGCCCGGTCATGTCGCGGCGGCCGTGGGGTACGTGGCCGACACGACGGAGCAGGCTGTGCGGGAGATGCGGAAGGCCATGCCGCGCTGGCTGGAGCCGGGGCTCGCCGGATACGTACCGGTGGACGGGCGGGCGCGGCCGGTGCGCGACATCGGGGAGTACGTGGACTTCCTCTGCGGGACGCATCCGGTCGGCTCGCCCGACCTCTGCGTGACGAGGATCGAGCGGACCGCCGAGGTCACCGGCCTGCGGCATTTGATCCTCATGGTGGAGGGGGCGGGCGATCGCGCCCGCACCCTTGAGAACATCAGACGGCTGGGAGCCGAGGTGCTGCCCAGGCTCTCCGGCCGTGCCCGCCGGGTACGGCGGGCACGGGGAGGAACGGCCTCGGGATGAGGCCGCCGTCAGCAGTCGACGAGCTCGGGCGTCTGGTTGAGGATCTGAGACCTGGCGGTGATGAACTCCGCGTGGGCCCCGGTGGCGGCCGGGTCGAAGACCGCGACCCGGTGGCAGTTCTGGAAGGCCAGCCGCACCCCGAAGTGCCGCTCCAGGGCGCCACGCATGGCGTCGCTGGCGAGCGCGCGCAGGAGCTGGCCGCGGGCGGCCTCGTCCGGCGGGGGCACGGTGTTGTCGGCGAATTCGGCACCGGTATGTTCACGCTGTTTGACCAGGTCGCTGATCAGTGACCAGGCGTAGGGCAGTGAGTCTCTGACGCAGGTGACAAAAGCCGCGTCGTCCACCTCACCGGTCCTGGCCTGGTCGAGAAGATCGTTCGAAACGGTCAGTGACATACTGCGTTCTCCTCTCGGAAGGGGATCAATCAGACACTAGGTCGGGCGTAGTGATCGCTCCATCTAGCGGGAGAGCGACACTCGCGTGGGCCCGAAGACGAAGTCGGGGTCGATCTGAGCCGCCAGATCCTCGCCCGTTGCCCTGTTGGCCCAGGCCTCGGCATTGCGGAGGTGGAACCGCACGGCCTGGCGGCCGAAGCGGTCCCAGTCCTTCTCCTGGGCGTCGAGATGGTCGAGGAGCGTGCCCAGGGCCCGGGAGTTGGCCACCTCGAGGTCGGAGAGGGTGAAGGGGCGGCCCTGCTCCATCGCGCGGATCGCCGCGGAGTGCTCCAGGCAGACGAGCAGGTCGGCGCCGACCTGCTCGCGCAGGAACGACACGTCACCGGGGCCGTGGATCTTGTTGCCCACCACCGCGATCGGCACGCCGTAGTCGGCGGCGTAGTCACGGTACTGCCGGTAGACGCTCACTCCCTGGCGGGTCGGCTCGACCACCAGGAAGGTCATGTCGAAGCGGGTGAACAGCCCCGAGGCGAAGGAGTCGGCTCCGGCCGTCATGTCGACCACGACGTACTCACCCGCGCCGTCGAGCAGATGGTTGAGATACAGCTCTACGGCACCGACCTTGGAGTGGTAACACGCCACCCCCAGGTCGTCCTCGCTGAACGGCCCGGTGACCATCAACAGGGGCCCCTCGGGTGCGGCGACGGCGAATCCGGTGTGGATCGGGTCGTTCCGCTCGTCGAGGCGGAGCAGACGCGAGCCGCGCCCCGGCGGGGTGGTCTTGACCATCGCCGAGGCCGAGGAGATGCGCGGGTTGTCGCCTCGCAGGTATTCCTTGATCTCGGTCAGGTGTGAGCCCATCGGTCTTGGCAGCGCGCCGTCGGCCACCCCCAGCGCCATGCCCAGGTGCTGGTTGATGTCGGCGTCGACGGCCACGACGGGACCGCCCCGGCCTGCTGTGTATCTCGAGAACAGCGCCGACAGAGTCGTCTTGCCGCTGCCGCCCTTGCCGACGAATGCCACCCTCACGACGACGATCCAATCTGGTTATGAAAATCATTGCAACTCTTGCGAGGGGACCATCATGCCACGGGGGGCGAGGGCGCGTGGCGTGTATCACCGAGCGGGGCGGGAGGGCGCCCTCGCTGCGTACACGGATGAAAGTGGTCTCTCATGACAAGTACGGATGTGGGGCCTGAGGGAAAACACCTGCCATGTCATGACCGGTGCTGAAGGTCCGCCGTTACCGCTTCGCTCCTTCCTGTATGGACTCGGCGACGGCCTTGGGGGCGGGTAGGGCAGATGTTTGCCATCGACTCCGGTGAGATCCCGGTCGCCCGGGTATCCCACCCCGAGTCGGTTGATCTTGAGCCCCCCGGCGGGATCGTGGACAAGAAGTCAGCAAGGGGCTTTGGTGGTAGGTACCGATACCTGGTCACGTCGCGTTTCCGAGCGGCGAGCCGACGGGTTCGCCGCGTGGGGGGTCGCGCTCGCGATGCTCGCGACGCCGTTGGTCGTGTCCGCCCCGCCCCGAGCCGGGACGGAGACACCACCGTCCCACCCGGCCACCGTGACGTCTTCGCAGCGATCGGAGGCCGGCGAGAGAGCCCCGTCCGCTCCGGCGGAGGTGACCGAGATGACGGAGGCGGCGGAGGCGGGGGCCGTCGAGACGGCCTCGCCCGTTCTTGCCGGGCCTGGCGGAAAGAGGTCCTCGCCCGCTCCAGCGGAGGCGGGGGCGGAGGCTGGGGCGGGGGCCGTCGAGACGGCCTCGCCCGTTCTTGCCGGGCCCGGCGGAAAGAGTTCCTCGCCCGCTCCAGCGGAGGCGGGGGCGGGGGCGAGGGTCGAGATCACCAAGACGGCCTCGCCCGCTCTCGCCAAGCCCGGGCAGAAGATCACCTACACCGTCGAACTGCGCAACACCGGTGACGCCGACCGGCCGGACTTCGGCTTCACCGACGACCTGTCGGGCGTGCTCGACGACGCGGACTTCGACCACGACGCGTCGGCCACCTCGGGCACGGTCTCCTTCACCGAGTCCAGGCTCACCTGGTCGGGTGACGTGGCCGTAGGCCAGACGGTGACGATCACCTACGGAGTCACGGTGAACGACCCTCCGGCGGGGGACATGCGGCTCTCCGGCGAACTGGTCGGTGGCGAGGGTTCCAACTGCGAGGCCGGTTCCACCGATCCCGCCTGCGGCAACCTCGACGCGCCCGGCCTGCCGCTGCTGTACGTCCTCATGACCGCGGACCGGGAGACGGTCGATCCCGGCCAGGTGGTCGCGTACACGGTCACCGTCGGCAATGTCGGCACCGCCGCCTATCCGGGTGCCGCGCTCACCGGGGAACTCTCCGGGGTGCTCGACGACGCGATCTACAACGGCGACGCGCGGGCCACGGGGGGAACCGTCTCGTACGGCGCGTCGAAGCTGGCCTGGACCGGTGACATCCCGGCGGGCGAGACGGTCACGATCACCTACAGCGTGACCGTGAACACCCCCGACACCGGGGACCGGGTGCTGGACAGCGCCGTCCAGGCTCGCGGGGGCGGCACGAACTGCCCCGGCCCGGCGCCGGGACCGGCCAGGCCCGGCGAGCCCCTTCCCGTGACGGGCCTCGGCTGTGCGCAGCGGGTCGCGGTGGAGGGTGTGACGATCAGCAGGACGCTCGCGCCGGAGGAGCCCGAGGCGGGTGACACCGTGACCTACACGATCACGGTCACCAACCCGGGGCGGATCGCGTACCCCGCAGCCCGCCTCACGGACGATCTGTCGGGGGTGCTCGACGACGCGGTGTTCGGCGATGTGGAGGCATCCTCGGGCACCGTCAGCTACGCCGAGCCGGTGCTCGACTGGCGGGGTGACATTCCGGCGGAGTCCGCGGTGACGATCACCTACCGCGTCACGGTGGGCGACCCTCCTCCGGGCGACTCCGCGCTGCGCGACGAGGTGGTGGGCGTGGAGCCCGAGTCCAACTGCTCCGCGGGGTCGACCGATCCCGACTGCGGAACGGAGCCGGTGGGGATAGCCTCGGCACCGACGCCGGCCTCGGCATCGGGGGCCGGCCCCGACCAGGAACCGGGGGCCGCCACCGATCCTGTGCCGGAGCCGGCGCCGATCCCCGGCCGGGAACCGGTGTCGCCACCCGTTTCCGATCCGGGGCCGATCCCTTCGCCCACGCGGGTGACCGGGCGGTCTCCCGCGCCGCCGTACGGGCCGGGCTGGGAACGGCCCCTGCCGATCCCCTGTCCCGTCGGCGGGCCCTGCGCGGGACCGGGCCGCCCCGCCCTGCCGTTCACGGGCCTGCCGCTCGGACCGGTCCTGGCGGGGCTCCTGCTCCTCGGTCTCGGCCTGGCCCCGCGGCTGTGCCACCGGCGCGGGACGTACTGATGTTCCGTTCCTCAACGGAGGCCGTGAACGCGCGGCCGGGAGGCTGAAGCCGTCAGGACGGTCTCCCGTGCCCGGCGTCCGGTGAGGGACACCGCACCGGGAGTCTCCCGCGGGTCAGGCCGACTGGGACCGGCGGCGACGGCGACGGAGCAGGAACGCGGTGGTGGCCAGCCCGGCCGCGGCGGCGGAGGCCAGTGAGATCGGCAGGACCCAGTCGGTCGTCTCCGGCGAGGCCACGGTGTTGACGTCCGTGGCGCAGACCAGCACGGGGCCGGCCGCGCTCCTGCGGGCGCAGGCGGTCGTCGCCAGGTTCCGCGCCTCCGCTGCCCCGGCGACCGCGCCGACCCGGGCGCTCAGGTGGACGACGGTCTCCTTCCTGGGCAGGACGTTCACGGTCCACGCCACCTTGTCCCGCTCCACGCGGCCTCCGGCGTCGGCCTTCACGAAGGTCATCGACGGCGGCAGGGACTGCACCAGGAGGATGCGCCTCAACCGGGTGGTTCCCTGGTTGCTGACGCGGAGCGTGTACGTGCTCTCCGCGCCGGGAGCGGTGTCCCTCATTCCGTCGTCGATGGAGATGGAGAGCGAGGGGACCGGATCACCCCAGGCCGGCTGCCATCCGACAGCGGGTACGGCGACCGCGGTGAGCAGGCTCAGGCTGGCCAGGTGGCGTTTCATCCTCTTACCTCCATGGTGACTCTAAGTAATCACTCCATAACAGCATTCCGGCCCTCGTGGGCGCTCTCAACGCGCCGGGCGTGTCGCTCATCGGCGTTGCCCGCCGGTCCGCCGTCTGTCAGCCGCAGGCGGAGTCGAGGACGACGGCGTTCGCTCCCGCGCGCTCCCTGCCGCGGTTCCCCGTCGGCACGGCGGGTACGGCGGCGTCGGCCCCGGCGGGCGGGGCCGCCAGGGTGGCGGTGACCTCGCGCCTGATCAGGTGGTAGTCGGGTGCACCCGAATAGATCAGCGGGGGCACGAACTGGAGGCTCCTGATCCTGGAGTTCTTCACCTTCTCCGAAAGCTCGACCAGGTCGGGCAGTAGCTGCCGCGGTATGTCGGTGGAGATCGCGTCGACGGTGGCGGTGGCCAGTCTCTCGAAGCTCTTGAACACCGTCACGGGGTCGGCCTGCTTGGCGACGGCGTTCAGCAGGCATTTCTGGCGGCTCATCCGTACGTAGTCGTCGCTGAAGGTGCGGGACCTGCCGTACCAGAGCGCCTCCTCACCCGAGAGTTTCCGCCGGCCCGCCTCGATCCGGCCCTCGTTCTGCCTGCCGTACACGATGGGGTCCTTGATTCGGATCCGCACGCCGCCCATCGCATCGACGATTTCCACGAATCCCCTCATGTCGACCATCGCGTAGTAGGAGATGTCGAGCCCGAGGATGCCGCCGATCGTCCTTTTCAGCAGCGAGGGGCCACGGTGCCTCTTACCCAGCTTCGGCGCCATCTCCGGGTAGTCCTCGGCGTACTGGTAGACCTCGTTGAGCATGCCCGGTGTGTAGGGCGGCTCGCCTTCGAAACCGTAGGGAAATCGCTCGCGGGCCGGGCCCGGCGGCATCGGGACTTTCTCCAGGTTCCTCGGCAGGCCGAAAAGCACGGTTTCGCCGGTCCGGGTGTCGACGCTGGCCACGGTCATGCTGTCGGTGCGCACGCCGACCCGGTTGGCCGCCGCGTCCGCGCCGATGAGCAGGATGTTGATCCGTTCCATGCCCTTCCACGGGTCCGTCGGCATCGGCGTGACGCTTTCCGCGAACACCGAGGTCACCACGCTCTGGGATACGTAGGCCAGCCGAGCCACGTAGATCATCGGAGCGGTCACCAGCACGCACAGCAGGCCGACGACGGCGGCTGAGAGGTACTGGGCCGCGGGAGACGACGACTCCGGCCGCACCAGCAGGTAGGAGTGTATGACCACGGCCACCGCCACGGCGGCCAGCAACATCACGGCGAGCGCGAAGGCCCAGAGCCAGACGGGTTGTACGGCGAGGGCGAGCAGGGCGGGTCCCGCGGTCAGTACGGCGATCGCGGCGGCTCCGGCGAGGGTCAGCTCGATGCCCATCAGAAAGGCGCCCGTCAGGCGGCGGCCCGCCCAGACGTGGGCCAGGCCCCACAGAACGGCCGAGCCCAGTGTCAGTGCCAGACTCGATCCGACGCCTGTCCGCCCCGTGTTATCGGCCATAGCCCTACATCTCCCGTCCGTCACCCCAATACGTCGCAGGTTAGTAACGGTTTCCAGTTGAATGGGCTATGTGGTTGTTCGACGCGCTGAGGGCGGTCGGTCAAGGTTTGTAAACCAGATCACGCCGTCGGGATGACGCTGACCTCCAAGTTATCGTCAAAAAGGACACGTAATCGATTTTGGCTGGCAAACGCGGGGATTTCCAGGTAAAGCGGTTAGGAGGTCCCGTGCGTAAAATGATCAGCTCGATTTTGATCGCGCTCGGCTGCCTTCTTGCGCCCCTTACCCTCGTCGCCTTCTGGGCGGCGAACGAGGTGGCGGACCCCGGCGGCTACCTCAGGAACATGGCACCGCTGGCCCGCCACCCGGACGTGCGGGACGCGGTCACCGGCCGCGTCGCCGACGAGATCACCCTGAGGCTGCGCGAGAGGGGCGTCGCGGCCGAGGAGGGGCTCGTCCACAACGTGGTGGGTGATCAGGTCGACGATGACTTCGTCACCGCCTGGGTGGAGACCAACAGGCTGGCGCACCGCCGGTTCGTCGCGGTCCTGAGCGCGGAATCCGGCATACCAAGCGGCATCGGCTACGACCTCGCTCCCATGTACGAACTGGTCAAACACCGGCTGCGGAGCGACGGTCTGAAAGCCGCCGCCCTCCTGCCCAGGACACCTCTCGTCGTCCAGGTGCTCCCCGCCTCCGGCGTTTCCAAGATCGACCACGTCCATGACGGGCTGATCTCACTGAGATGGGCCCTGGCGGGCATGTCACCGGCTCTGATCGCCTCCGGAATCCTCCTGGCACGCGACCGGTGCACCGCACTGATCGGTGCCGGTGTCGGCCTGGCCGGGGGCATGTTCACACTGGCGATCGCCATGTCCGCGCTACGTAACGTCTACCTGCCGCAGACCACCGGCCCAGGGGGCCTGCCGGTCGCCGCCGTGCTCGTGATATTCGACGCGCTGACCACCTTCCTGAGGAACGGCCTGCGCGTGCTCTTCGTGCTCGGCCTGCTCACGGCGGGGGCGGTATTCGTCGCCAGGAACGGGCTCATCCGGTACCGGGCCCTCGCCATGTTCGAATCCCGCGCTCACCAGTCGGAGGAGCCGACGAACGACGTCGCCGACGGCCGGTAGCCGAGGCGGGTGCGCGCCGCGGTGATGTCCAGGGTCCGCTCGACGGCCAGGTGGCCCGCGGCGTAACGCGTCAGCCGGGGCGGGTGCGGGCGCCGGAGCAGCCGGAAGGCGGCCTCGGCGACGGCCGCGACGGGGTCGACCAGCTTCAGGGGCAGATAGTACGGTTCGGCGTCGATGCCGCGCTCCGCGAGGATCGCGCGCAGGGCGTCGTCGAGCACTACGGGTTCGGCGTCGGTCACGTTGAAGACGCCGTGGTCGACGGGCCCCGCGGCGGCGAGCAGGCAGGCCAGGACCAGGTTGTCCACCGAGGTCAGGCTGATCCGCTGGCGTCCGTCGCCCACCGCGAGAAGCCGGCTCCCCCTGACCGCGCCGAGGACTCGGGGAAGCAGCGTGGTGTCCCCCCTGCCGTAGACCGCGTGCGGCCGTAGGATGACCGCCCGCTCCAGGCACCTCTCCGCGGCGGCCTTCGAGGCACCGTAGGCGCCCACGTACCGCCCGACCGGGGCGGCGTCCTCGGTGGCCATCACGGTCGGCAGGAACGGGTCGTAGACGCTCGCCGTGCTGACGTGTACGAACCTGGCGCCGGGGAAGGCCGCGGCCGCGTTGCGGGTGCCGTCGACATTGGCCGCCCAGATGCCGCGGGCCGGCCCCCAGTCCGTGACGCTCCCGGCACAGTGGATCACCGCGTCCACCTCCGGCGGCTCCGGCCGCTCGCCGAGGAGATCCCACGATGTGTACGGCGCCTGGCCGACGTGCCCGCCGTCCACTCCGGGCCGCCTGCCGAAGGCGAACACCGTCCAGCCCTCCGCCACGGCCGCCCGGCAGACCGCGCCTCCCACGAACCCCGAGGCCCCCGTCACCGCGACCCGCAAGGCCCCGCCGCCCGGCCTGGAGGCGGTGCCGGCCCGACGCGGGGGGTTTCGACGCTCAGCCACGGCGGGCGACCAGATCACGCAGGGCTGCCCGGTCGAGCTTGTCGGCCCGCCCCGAGCGGGGGAAGGCGTCGAGCGGCTCGATCCGGTCGGGCAGGGCCGCCGAGTCCACGATCTCGGGAAGTGCCCCGCGCAGCAGGCTCTCGTCGTAGCCGCCGGTGGGCACGACGGCCAGCACGACTTCCTCGTCCCCGGTTTCCGGGTCGGCGAGTCCGACGATCGCGGCCTCGGCCACCCCGGGCAGCGCCGCGATGCCGGACTCGTACAGACCCGGATAGATGTTGACGCCGTCGCGGAGGATCATGTCCTTCTTCCGGCCGAGCAGGACCAGCCGGCCGGCGTCGAGCCGGACCAGGTCACCGGTGGCGATCTCGCGCAACGGCTCCTCGCCGAGGTAGCACCGCGCGAGGTGGGGCCCCGAGACGAACAGCTCGCCGTCCTCGGCGATCCGGACGCCGACGCCGGGCAGCGGTGCCCCGAGCAGGTCTCCCTCGGACTGGGCCAGCTTCTCCCGCGCCGACGCGATGGCGATGGGGAGCGCCTCGGTCATCGCGTAGACGGACAGCACCTCGGGGCCGGCCTCGATCGCGCGCCGGAGCACGCCCGGCGGGGCGGGGGCGGCGCCGAGCAGGAGGTAGCGGAGGGTTCCGGGAAGCCTGGGGGTCCGGCGCAGCAGCCTGTCCAGGTGCACCGGCACGGCGAAGGTGTGGGTGGCCCTTCTCGCGGCCAGCTCGGCGGCGAGGTCCCCGCCCCCGGGCAGTGACCAGGTCGCCCCGGCCAGCAGGGCGGGAAGGCCGAGCATCAGCTGGTCGGTGTGCACGATGTCGCCGGGGCCGAGCGGGAACGCGCTCCTGAACATCTCCAACCCGGTCGCGAGCGACCTTCGGGTGTGCACCACCCCTCGCGGACGCGCCGTGGTCCCGGAGGTGAAGATCACCGCCGCCGGTTGGTCCGGGTCGGACTCGTACGCCCGCCGCCAGGACGGGCCGGACGGCGATCGGAGGATCCCGGGCAGCCGCAGCGCTTCCCGGGGAACCCCCGGCAGCCAGGGGCCGGTGTACAGGTGGCGGACGGGCCGGCCGGGAAGCGGATCGGCGAGGTTCGGCAGGAGCAGGCCGCGGCGGCGGGCCAGGCTCCTGAGCGGGCCGCTCAGCGTGTAGAGCAGGGACTCGCTGATCACCCACGCGGGCCGGGTCGCGGCCATGCGGGCCGCGAGCACGTCGGGCGCCAGCCCGGGATCCGCGAGGACGAGCGTCCCGCCCGCCGCGACCGCCCCCAGCGCCAGCGCCACCGCGTCCACCCCGGGCCGCACCGCGAACAGCACCCCGTCCCCGGGCCGCATCCCCTCCTCGGCCGACGGTCCGCCCATCGCGTCGCGGACCGCCGACACCCGGCGGGCGAGCTCACCGTAGGTGATCTCGCGGCCCCGGCCGTCGACGATGGCGGTCCGTCCTGGCTCCCGCCCGGCGATGGTCATGATCCCGTTGATGATGTCGTTCATGTGGCACTGACCCACAGGTGCTCGTAGGTGGGAATGAGGACCCCTCTGGCCGCGCGCCGTCGCAGGACGCGCACCCGGTGGGAGAGCAGTACGGAGGCCACCGCCCGGATCTCCGCCAGGGCCAGCGGGTAGCCGATGCAGAAGTGCGGGCCCGCGCCGAACCAGAGCCTGCGCAGCTCGGGCGGGTGGGGGCGGGAGGGATCGAACGGGCCGTACGCCCTGGCGCAGTTGTGAGTGACGATCAGCACCCTGTCGCCGGGGCGCACCGCGGCCCTGCCGACGCGCGCGGCGGCGGACACCGAGCGGAGCATCAGCGGGGTCGGCGTGGTGACCCGCATGGCCTCCTCGATGACCCGGTCCAGGTCGTCCACCGGGGTCCGGTGGTCGTGCAGGAGGGCGAAGAGCCGGGGGACGAACGTGGCGACCGTCTCGGTACCGGTCAGGAAGAACGCCCCGGCCGCTCCCCTGGCCTCGGCGGGCGAGAGCCCCTGTGCCCGCATCCGGCCCATCACCGTGGACTCGTCGGCGGCCTCGTAGGCGGCCTGTGCGATGTCCCCGATCCGGTCCAGCACCTGCCGGGCGGCCGCCACCTGCCGATCGGACAGCCGCCGCGAGCGGAGCGAGACCATCGAGACGACCCGTTCCCCTTCCGCGAACAGCTCCCTGGCCCGAGCCTCGGAGACCTCGCCCAGCCCGATCACCCGGCAGATCACCGCTCCGGCCATCAGCCGCATGGCGTCCACCAGGTCGACCGCCTCGCCGCGCCCCAGGCGCGCCGAGAGGTCGTCGAGCGGCCCGCGGAGCACGTCGTCCACCAGCGCCGAGACGTACGCGGGGGTGAACAGCGGCATCAGCTTCCTGCGCAGCGCGAGGTGGCCCGCTCCCTCCATGTTGAGCAGCACGGAGGGGCCGAGCACGGGCGTCCACAGGTCGCCGGGCGATCCGGGGCCGTCCTTGCGGAACCGCTCGTCCATCAGCACGGCCCGTGCGACGGTGGCGTCGTTGACCACGACGCCCAGCCCGGGAACCCGCACCACGGGCCCGAACCTGGCCAGCAGCCGCAGGAGCGGGTAGGCGAAGGGATGCGCGGCCAGGTAGAGCCGTGTCTCGTGGTTCACCGGACGTCGATCACTTCTGGGCGGTAGTGGTGGTCGGCGTACCAGGCGAGGGTGCCCACGAGACCGTACGCCCTGAGCCTGCGCACGGAGCCGAAGACCACCACGTCGCGGCGCGAGCCGTACGCGGCGGTGAGCATGCGCACCCGGTTGACCAGGGCGCGGTCCTCGTGGACCTCCTCGATCGCGGTCCTGGGGAAGCCGCCCGCGCGGTCGTAGAGGTCCGCGGTGATGGCCAGGGTGGCGCCGGGCATCATCACGTACGGCCCCAGGTAGCGCGGGTCCCTGTTGCCGGGCCGAAAGCGCCCGAAGGTGGCCGCCACCTCCACCACGAACGGGATGAGGCGCCGCTCCCAGAACTTCAGCCGGAATTCGTCGGTCCGGGGGCGCAGCTGGCCGCCGACCATCTCCAGACCGTCACCGAAGGCCCGCCGGATGTTGCGCACCCAGTCGGGGCGAGGCAGGCAGTCGGCGTCGGTCCTGGCCAGATGGGTCGCCCCGTGCGCGATGGCGTGGCGCATGCCGGTGTCGGAGGCGGCGCCCGTGCCCTTCCGGGTCTCGACGATCACCTGGACACCGTGCCGCCGGACGATCTCGGCGGTGCCGTCGGTGCTCGCGTTGTCCACCACGAGCAGCGTGAAGTCCCGATCGTCCTGCTCGGCCAGCGCGCTCAGCGTCGCCTCGATGCCGGGGGCCTCGTTGTAGGCAGGGATGATCACCCAGAGGTTCATCACATCTCCGCCAGGATCACACCGGTGCTGATCCCGCCGCCCAGGCCGAGCAGCGCCACCCGGTCGCCGGGCCGCCAGCCGCCCAGTGCGAGCTGGAGCGGCAGCGTGGTCGAGGCGCAGTTGCCGTGCTCGGGCAGGCTGACCACGAGCCTGTCGGCGGGGATGCCGAGCACCTGGGCCAGGAAGCGCAGGTAGGGCAGTGCCACCTGGTGCACCGCCACGATGGCGAAGTCGTCCCAGGTCAGGCCGGTGCGCTTGAGCGCGTTGAGGAAGATGTCCGGGCCGGTCATCTCGAACGCCTCCTTCAACCTGCGCCCGTCGCCTCGGAAGTAGGAGTATTCGGGGTCGCGGGGATGCGCCGAACCGCCTCCCGGCAGGGTGCCGATCGCCCACGCCGTGGAGTCGGCCGCGAAGTCGCGGTAGAAAATGCCGCGTTCCATATCGGCGGCGACCGTGACCGCGGCTCCGGTGTCCGACATCGTGTAGCCCGCGAAGGAGTCGACGAACTGCGCGCGGTCCCTGACCCGCCAGCGGATCGCCCGTGAGGGGATCTCGCCCGAGCAGACCAGTACCTTGCGGTACGCCCCGGACAGGATCAGTGCCTCGGCGATCTGGATCCCGTTGAGCATGCTGTTGCAGGCGTTCTTGATGTCGAACACCGGGCAGGAGAGCCCCAGCTTGGCCGCCACGATGTGCGCGGTGGCGGGCTCGACCATGTCCTGCGAGGCCGACGCGAAGACGAGCAGGTCGACGCCCGAGTGGTCGAGGCCGCGCGCCGCCTCGGCGGCCAGGTCCGAGGCCTGCTGGTCATCGCGGGCCACATGGCGCCGTCGGACTCCCGTCAGCCTCTCGACGACGCCTCCGTAGGGCACGTAGCCCTCGATCCGCCGCTCCACATCCGCGCTGGACATGGTCCGTTCCGGCAGATACGTCGCGACGCCCGTGATCCGGGCTTTCATTGATCTCCCTATACAGGATTTAGTCTCCCCATGTCACATGCTCGCGCAATGTATCGAAAAGGTGCGGATTTGTCCTGATTGTGCGGCTGGGGACCGGTGAAACGGCGTGTCTCACACCGGCATAAGCCGGTCATGCAGGGGTAGCCGATCCTGTCGTGAGCGATGTTCAGATGGGGACCGTGACCACGAAGGTCCCCGCGAGGTTGGACCGGCTGCCGTGGTCGCGATGGCACTGGATGATCGTCGTCGGCCTCGGCACCGTCTGGATCCTCGACGGCCTCGAAGTGACGATCATCGGAAACCTCTCCGCCCAGCTGGCCAAGGAGGGCAGCGGCCTGGCGATCACCCAGGCCCAGGTCGCGGGCACGGCCGCGGCCCTCTACGTGGCGGGGGCGTGTCTCGGGGCGCTGTTCTTCGGCTGGCTCACCGACAGGTTCGGCCGGAAGAAGATGTTCATGATCACAATGGCCGTCTACCTGGTCGCCACCGCCGCGACGGCGTTCTCCTTCTCCGCCTGGTGGTTCTTCCTGTTCCGGTTCCTGACCGGTTTCGGCATCGGTGGCGAGTACGCGGCCATCAACTCGGCCATCGACGAGCTCATCCCGAGCCGCCATCGCGGCAGGATCGACATCATCATCAACGGCAGCTACTGGCTCGGCGCCGCCGGAGGCGCGCTGCTGACCGTGCCGCTGCTCGACAACCTTCCGCTGAACATCGGCTGGCGCGTCGCCTTCGGCCTGGGAGTGGTGCTCGGCCTGGCCATCCTGCTGGTCCGCAGACACGTGCCGGAGAGTCCCCGCTGGCTGTTCATCCACGGCCGCGACCGGGAGGCCGAGAGGTTGGTCGACGAGGTGGAGGAGCGGATCGAGCGCGAGGAGGGCATCCCGCTCGACGAGCCCTCGCGGTCGATGACCATCCACCAACGCACGTCGATCGGCTTCGGGCGGATCGCGCACACCATGGTCGCCCGCTACCCCAAGCGCACGGTCCTCGGCCTGGCGCTCTTCATCGGCCAGGCGTTCCTCTACAACGCCGTCACCTTCGGGTACGCGCAGATCCTGTCGACCTTCTTCGGCATCGTCACCCACACCGGCTACTACTTCGCGGTCATCGCGGTCGGCAACTTCCTCGGCCCGCTCCTGCTCGGGCGGTTGTTCGACACGGTCGGCCGCATCCCCATGATCTCCGGCACCTACATCGGATCCGGGGTGCTCCTTCTCGGCACGGCCTGGCTGTTCGACCAGGGGGTGCTGACCGCGGTCACGCTCACCGCCTGCTGGTGCGTCGTGCTCTTCTTCGCCTCCGCCGGGGCGAGCGCGGCCTACCTGACGGTCAGTGAGATCTTCCCGATGGAGACCCGGGCCATGGCGATCGCGTTCTTCTACGCGATCGGCACCTTCGCCGGCGGCGTGTCCGGGCCGCTGGTCTTCGCCAACCTGGTCAAGAGCGGCAGACCCGGTGACACGGCGCTGGCCTTCTGCATCGGCGCGACTCTCATGATCATCGCAGGGCTGGTGGAGCTGTTCCTCGGGGTCAAGGCCGAGGGCAGGGGGCTGGAGGACATCGCCCAGCCGTTGAGCGCCAAACAGGGCTGACCGTCCAGCCGGGCTCGCGGCCCCGCCGCCGTCCGGGCGACTTGGTACGATAGTCGTTATCATTTGAGTATCTGTTCAGGAGTTCGCCCATGGAAGTCGTCGCCGGTCTGGACACGTGCGTGACCGTGGAGCCCGACGAGGCCAGGGTGGCGGCGACACGGGATCGTCTTGTCACCCCGAGCGAGGCGGCCCGGCTCGCCGACCTGTTCAGGCTGCTGGGCGACCAGACCCGCGCGCAGCTGCTGTACGCGCTGCTCGAGGCGGGTGAGCTGTGCGTCTGCGACCTCGCCGAGACCGTCGAGGTCAGCGACACCGCCGTGTCACACGCCCTGAGGCTGCTGCGGACGGCGGGCATCGTGGCCGGCCGTCGGTCCGGTCGGATGATCTACTACCGTCTCGCCGACGCCCATGTCAGGATGCTCCTCGACCTCAGTCGCGAGCACCTCCGTCACGAGATCGTCGAGGGCTGAGAGCGGCCCGTCCGGTTGTCACCCGGGTTCGCGGCAGGGTCGCGGGGCGCAGCGGGTTTCAGGTCCCGTCGTCGCGGCAGAGGAGCACATAAGATCTTTTTTCACGATCTACTGTGATCAGGCTCGCCGGGCTGAACACCGTCACCCGCACCGTGATCCTTTTGGAGGTATGCATGCGTGGTACGACTCGCGTGTTCGCCATGACCGCCGCCCTCGCCCTGGGGCTGACCGCCTGCGGCGTCGGAGGGGCGGCCGAAGGCGGGAAACCGGTCGAGCAGTCCGTTTCCAAACCCACGGAGAAACCGACCGAGAAGCCCGGTGGGCCCGTCACCCTGAAGTACTGGACCTTCTCCCCGCCCGAGGCCGGGCTGAAGGCGGCGCTCGCCACCTTCGAGGAGGCGAATCCCGGCATCAAGGTCGACCTGCGCACCTTCGACGAGGCCGGCTACCACAAGCGGCTGTCCAAGGCACTCGACGACGACCGGGCGGACAGGGCACTCGACGTCGTCGGCATCCACATCCCGACCATGACCGGCGCGGTCAAGGACCGGCTCCGCCCGGTCGCGGACTGGAAGGACAAGGTCAGCGGCGACCTGCTCGGGGAACTCGACCCGGCCGTGGTCAAGCAGACGGAACAGGCCGCCAAGGACGGCAAGCTCTACTCGGTCCCGATGGGATCCACCGCCGGCGCGGTCATGTACTACGACGCGGCTCTGCTGTCCGAGCTCGGGGAGTCGTTCCCCACGACGATCGCCGATCTCGAATCCATCGTCATGCGGGTCAAGAAGGAGATCCCCGACCTCCAGCCGATCGTCTTCTCCGGCGAGCCGCGCCGGCAGGAGGAACTGCTGTTCACCATCGCGGGCCAGACCCACCCGACCCTCTCCGACGACCTGCTGGCCGGCCGGAGGTCATGGAAGAGCGCCGAGATGGTCTCGGCCCTGACCGCCTATGAGTCGATGTTCGACAGGGGCATGCTGGCGAGGTCCATGCTGGCCCTCAGGGGCGACGGCCCGGCCGAACTCTTCCGCTCCGGCAAGGCGCTGTTCCTGGTGGACGGCTCAGGTCAGAGCTCGATGCTGTCCACGTCCTATCGCAAAACCGGCAGGGTCTCCGTCAAGAGGATCGGAGCAGGCCCCTTCCCCACTGTCCTGCCGGACGCCAGGCCGGCCGCCCGCAGTACGGCCGAGGTGGGCCTGGCCGTCCCCAGGAATTCCAGGTACGTGGCCGAGGCGGCCACGCTGATCGAATTCCTGACCGTGGGCGACGGCGTCTCCAGCTGGGCCGGGGATCTGACCATGGCCCCCGCGGCTGCGGACTTCAAGGTGGAGTCGTCGGTCTTCGCCACCCAGGAGGGTAAGGACGGCTACGCCGCGCTCCAGGAACTCATCCGGGGTGGCGGCTCGCTGAACGTCCCCGACGAGGTGTTCCTGGAGCGCGCGGAGGGCGATGTGATCCTCGACGTCGCCCGCGGCAGGCTCACCCCGGAGAAGGCGGCGGACCGCCTGCAGGAGGAGTGGTCACGCAGCCGGTGACGGCTCCAGGTGCGGCCTCCACGGGCCGGAACGTGCGGCGGTAGGCCAACGGCGAGACGCCGACGACCACCTGCAGGTGCTGGCGGAGCGAGGCCGCGGTGCCGAACCCGGCCCGCAGGGCGATGCCGTCCACCGGCAGGTCGCTGCTCTCCAGGAGCCGGCGGGCCAGATCCACCCGCTGCAGGATGAGCCACTGCCCGGGGCTGAGGCCCACCTCGTCGCGGAAGCGCCGGGTGAAGGTACGGCGGCTCATCCGGGCGTGGGCGGCCAGTTCGCTGAGAGGGAGCGGTTTGTGCAGCCGGTCCAACGCCCAGGCCCTGGTCGCCGCGGTCGTCGTGGCGGTCGGCGCGGGAAGCGGGCGCTCGATGAACTGGGCTTGGCCGCCGTCGCGCCACGGCGGCACGACGCATCGCCTGGCCACCCGGTTGGCCACCTCGGTGCCGTGGTCGCGCCGGACGATGTGCAGGCAGAGGTCTATCCCCGCGGCCACTCCGGCGGAGGTGAGCACATCCCCGTCGTCCACGAACAGTACGTCCGGGTTGACCCTGACCCGGGGGAACAGCTTCTGGAAGTGCTCGGTGTGGCTCCAGTGGGTGGTCGCGGGACGGTCGTCGAGCAGTCCGGCCGCCGCGAGCACGTAGGCGGCGGTGCAGATCGAGACCAGGCGGGTGCCCGGCCGGACGAGCGCGATCGCGTCGGCCACGGGCCTGGTGAGCCGCCCCTCGGTGGAGGCGGAGCCGAGCGCGTGGGTGGCGGGGATCACCACGGTGTCCGCGCCGGCCAGGACCTCGGCCCCGTGGTCCACCGTGATCGAGAAGTCGGCGTCGGTGCGCACCGGGGCGCCGTCGACGGTGCAGGTGAGCACCTCGTAGAGCCGCTCGCCCTCGGGGCTCCTGGCGATACCGAAGATGCGCGGCGGGATGCCCAGCTCGAAGGGGATCACACCGTCCAAGGCGAACACGACGACCCTGTGCATGGCCTGATTCTCACATATGGCGGATGCGGGCCATCCTCACCGGGACCGCGGTGACCGGCAGCGAAGTTCACGGCACGTCAGGCGCCGGTGCACGAGTCGTGGGTCGCGTCGAACCCCTTCAGGCTCTCGTTGTCGTTGCGGGGAAGCGGCTTCAGGCCCTTCCAGTCGTCACCGATCGTCAGGATGAGCCTTCCCGTGGTCGCCCGGGAGACGGGCCTGGGGGTGGAGACGCTCAGGTCGCGGCTGAGGGTGGGCGCCTTGGCGGTGCCGTTCGGCGAGTAGGCGATCGTGGTCGCCGGGTACGGCTTGTGCGGAGCGCCGCCGATCCTGGCGACGTGGTAGCCCCGCTCCTCCAGTTGGACCGCCACTCCGGTGGCCAGCCCGGACCGCATGGTTCCGTTGCGCACCTCTACCTGGATCTTCGATCGGGGCACCCTGGACTGACCGCCCCTGACTCCGGAGCCGGCGATCGCCCGATCCGTCGCGACGATACGGAACAGCTTGCCGCTCTGTGGCTCGACCCACTCCACCCGGCCCGGATGGACCAGCGAGTAGCGCCACGGGGTGGTGATGAAGTGGATCTGTCCGGCGGCGAGCCCCTCGGCGCTGGTGGCCAGGTCCTTCATGACGCCGGGGGTGAGGCCGGGGTCGGTGGTGACCGACTTCGTCGCCGCGTCCAGGAAGCCGAACAGCCGGGCCGGGTCGGTGAGCGTCTCACCGCTCATGACCTTCTTGACCATGGAGGCGATGAACATCTGCTGGCGCTGGATGCGCCCGATGTCCGATCCGTCGCCCAGGCTGTAGCGGGCCCGTACGTAGCCCAGGGCCTGCTCGCCTCCGAGGTTCTGGCGCCCGGCGGCCAGGTGGAGCAGGGCCTTCTTGTCGTCGATCGCCTCGGGCACACAGACCTCCACGCCACCGACCGCGTCGACCATGTCCTTGAAGCCGGTGAAGTCGACCTTCACGAAGTGGTCGATGTGGATACCGGTGAGCGATTCGACGGTCTTCCAGGTACAGGTGATGCCGCCGGAGTTGAACGACTCGTTGATCATTCCCAGGTGCGGCTGTTGCCCTGGCAGTCCCTGCCTGGCCCGGCAGGCGGGGAGCTGGACCATCGAGTCGCGCGGGAAACTGATGACCATCGCGTTGTCCCGCTTCGGCGAGATGTGCGCGAGCATGATGGTGTCGGTCCGCTCGCCCGCCACCCGGCCGTACCTCGCGTTCTTGCCGTTTCGCTGGTCCGAGCCGACGATCAGGACGTTCATCGCACTGGTCGCCACCTTGGCCGGTCGGCGTCCGAGGTCCTCCGCGGCGACCTCGACGTGCTTGACGTTGCCGGTCAGCTTGACGTACGCGCCGGCCACGGTCCCGCCCGCCACGAGCAGCACGGCGGTGACGGCGGCCACCAGCCACCACAGCCACCTGCGGCCAGGGCGGAACGAGCGCCGGCCGGGTGGAACCGGCGGCGGCTCGGGGAACGCGCCGATCACTTCGTTGCTCACCTGACTCCCGGGAGGAAGGGCCACGGCGTGCGCCCGTGACCGAGGAGCCGTATTCCGGCCGTCGCCGAGTGTACTGATCTTCCGGTGCGGTGAGATCCTTTACGCGGCATATCCCGTATAGGGGTTCATGTCCTGTTACGATCCGCCGGTGATTATCCGTGACGGGCATCTCGGCGACGTACCGGCTGTCCTGGCGATGTTCGACAGCGCGGTGGCCTGGCTGACCTCCCAGGGACGCATCGGTCAGTGGGGCAGCGAACCGTTCTCGACTGACGCGGCCCGCGTGGAGAGTGTCACCTCATGGGCGACCTCCGGCGGGATGCGCGTCGCCGAACTCGACGGCCGGCCCGCGGGATGCCTGGTCGTGGGCTCCGCGATGCCCTACGTCACCCCCGCCTCCGAGCCCGAGCTGTACGTCCGGGGGCTGGTCATCGACCAGCGGTTCCATGGTCGCGGGGTCGGCTCGGCCCTGCTGGAGCGGGCCAGGGCCGAGGCCGTCGAGCGGGAGGTCGCGCTGCTGCGGGTGGACTGCTACGGGGGCGACGACGGCCGCCTGGTGGCGTACTACGAGAGCCAGGGCTTCACCAGGACCGAGAGTTTCAGGGTCGGCGACTGGCCCGGCCAGATCCTGGAGATGAGGCTCCCCTCCGCGAGGGGCTGAACGGCCCGCGACAGGCGAGGCGGTCCGGTGGTGGTACGCGCGGGCATGTCACGCGGGCGAAATTTCGGTACGAGAGGATCGACCGGAGATCTACCAGTATTTGGGGGATTTGTGGTTGGCGCTCTCGATCATCGCTACCGCGGTGAGCATCCAACGCGTACGCTCGCCTATCTCTTCCGGGAGGACCGCCTCAGGCTGCTCGTGGCGGTCTTCGCCTTCCTCCTCAAGCACAGCCCCACCTGGCTGCTGCCACTGATCACGGCCAATGTCGTCGACATCGTGGTCGGTCACGGCCCGATCGCGCACCTGTGGGTCAACGCGGGCGTGCTGCTCGTCCTGCTGCTCCTCAACTATCCCTTCCACCTGCTCTACGTCCGCTGCCTGCACGGAGCCATCCGCCGGATGGGGACGGACCTGCGTTCCGCGCTCTGCCGTCGCATGCAGCAGCTCTCCATCGGCTACCACTCGCGGGTCAGCGCCGCCGTACTCCAGACCAAGGTCATCCGGGACGTCGAGAGCGTGGAGCAGACCAGCCAGCAGGCGGCGGACATGGGCCTGTCCGCGCTCACCATGCTGGCCGGGGGCCTGGTGGTGATCGCCGTGCGGGTGCCCGCCGCGATGCCGGTCTTCCTGGTGGTCGTACCCGCCGCCGCGCTGCTCGTGATGCGGATGCGCACCCGGCTGCGCGACGACAACGAGAGCTTCCGCCGCGAGGTCGAGCAACTGTCCACCCGGGTCAGCGAGATGACCACGCTCATCCCGATCACCCGCGCGCACGGTCTGGAACAGGACGCCCTGCACCGCGTCGACGGCACGCTGACCAAGGTGCTGCGCAAGGGGCTCCGGCTCGACCTGCTCAACGGCAGCTTCGGCGCGCTGGCCTGGATCCTGCTCAACACGCTCGGTGTCGTCTTCCTCGCCGGCTCCGCGCTCGTCGCCTACTACCAGGTCATCCCCATCACCGCGGGCGACGTGGTCATGCTCACCACCTTCTTCGCCACCCTCACCTCCGCCGTCACCTCCCTGCTCAGCCTCACCCCGGTGATCAGCAAGGGGCTGGCATCCGTACGGTCCATCGGCGAGGTGCTCCAGGCGCCCGACCTGGAGCACAACGCGGGCAAGGAGCAGGTCGCCTCCGTCGGCGGCGAGATCGAGTTCCGTGACGTCGAGTTCTCCTACGGCGAGGACGCCGCGGTCACCGGCTTCAACCTCACGGTGGCCCCCGGAGAGACGATCGCGCTGGTCGGCCCCTCGGGGGCGGGCAAGTCGACGGTGCTCAACCTCGTCATCGGCTTCGTGCGGCCCACCTCCGGCCGGATCCTGCTGGACGGGCGTGACATGGAGACGCTGGACCTGCGGACCTACCGCAGGTTCCTGTCCGTCGTACCGCAGGAGTCGATCCTGTTCGAGGGCAGCATCAGGGAGAACGTCACCTACGGCATGGCCGGCGTCCCCTCCGACAGGGTGCGGCGGGCGCTCCAGGACGCCAACGCGCTGGAGTTCATCGACCGGCTCCCCGCCGGCCTCGACACGGTCGTCGGAGAGCGGGGCGCCCGTCTGTCGGGCGGCCAGCGCCAGCGTCTGGCCATCGCCCGCGCCCTGATCCGCGACCCACGCGTGCTGATCCTGGACGAGGCCACCTCCGCCCTGGACGCCCGCTCGGAGGCGCTCGTCCAGGAGGCGCTGACCCGCCTGGTCGCCGGGCGCACGGTCCTTGTCGTCGCTCACCGGCTGTCGACCATCCGCGGCGCCGACCGCATCGTGGTCATGCGCGAAGGCGGGATCCAGGAGATGGGAACCCACGACGAGCTGATGCGGTTGCGCGGTGCCTACGCCGGGCTGCAGGGCGCCCGGCTCGCCTGAGCGCCTTCCGGCCGTCCGTTTCCCGCGGACCAGCCGGTCCCGGAGCGGTCCGTCCGGGAACGTGAGGAGGGTGCGGGACTCATGTCCCGCACCCTCCTGCCCTACCGAGGTGGGGTCAGCCCGCGGCACCCGTCCCGGACGGGTAGATGCGGAGCCAGTCCACCTCCATCCACGCCTCTCCCGAGCTGCCCTGGCCCGGGAACCAGTCCAGCTGCAGGCAGACCGACATCGAACTGCGGGTGGCGTTGCCGGAGCGGAACCACTCCTGCCCGTCGATGTAGCCGACGACGCTGTTGGGGGTGATCTCCACGGCGTAGGTGTGCCAGGTGGTCATGTCGATGTTGGCGTGGGCCTGCTCCTGTCCCTGCGGGGTGTGCAGGAAGAAGTTCGGCCGCTGCCTGTTCGGATCGTCGATGACCTCCAGGAAGTCCACCTCCTCGCCGGTGGAGCTCTGCACGTTGCCGCCGCCGTCCTTCGGCCACAGCAGGGCGACGGGGTGGTACGACCCGGCGCCCGGATACAGGCGGATGCGGGTCTCCCAGCGCCCGTAGGCCTGGGCGTGACGGGCGGCCAGCCCGGCCGTGGTCCCGTCCTCACGGCCGTACAGGTAGAGCGCCCCGTTGCCGAGGTAGAGCTGCTGCGGAGAGCGGCGACCGTTACCCGCGTGCCCGGCCGAGTCGTAGAACACCCAGTCGGACTCGTTGAGGTAGTCGTCGAACTCCGCGCACCAGGACGGCGTCCCCCAGTTGAGGGCTTGCGCGGCGCTGGCCTCGCCGGTCGTGGCGGGGGCGCAGGGCGCCGCGGAGACCACCTCTCCCTGGGCCGCGCTGAGGGTGCTCACTGCCAGCGCGGCCACCATGCTGAGTACGGCCACCCGCACGTGGGATCTGGTGATCATGGTTACTCCTCCCAGGATCTGGCGCAGAGCTTGGAGGGACTGAAGCTCCAGCAGCCGACGGCCGTTGGGCTGGGGGCCGCCACCCTCATCGGGCTGAACAGCGGCTGGGCGGGCTGGGCGGGCGGTGCGAACACCCAGCGCGGCGCGTTCGACACCGACGACCCCTGCTCCGAGGCCGGCAGGGCGTCAGGAGACTCCGCGGTACGGCTTCGCCAGGGCGCGAGGCTCCAGCACGAGGCGATGTCGGCGGGGTCGCACGCCTCCGAGGCGGAGCGCTTGAACGAGGGCGGCGGCACGGCGGTCTGCGGGGAGGCCTCCGTCTGGGGCTGGTTGTCGCGGACCCACTCGCTCAGCAGGGTGGGCTCGTAGAGGCCGGTCTGCGTGGGGGCGGGCTGTGGCGTGTGCGGCGGCTGACTCGGCGTGCCGGTGCGCGGTGGCGTGGCGGGGGTGGTGGGGATGGGGGTGGCGGGCTGGCTCGCCGAGGGCTTCGGCGGGTTCGGCGTCGGCTTCGGGAGCGTCGGCTTGGGGAGCGTCGGCTTCGGGAGTGTCGGCTTGGGGAGTGTCGGCTTGGGGAGTGTCGGAAGCGGGAGCGTCGGCTTCGGGAGCGTCGGCTTCGTGGGACTGGGTGTGCCGGCCGGGGTGGTGGCCGTCCCGCTCGGCTTCGGCGCGGGGGTCCCGGCAGTGCCGGAGGGGGCCGGCGTCGCGGGCGGCGGGTTCGGCGCGGTGGCCGACGGCTTGGTGCTCCCGGGGGGGTTGGTGGGCTTCGGGGCCGTCGTCGGCGCGGTGGTGCGCTTGGTGGTGTTCGCGGGTGGTTCCTCGGTCGGACGCGTCCTGGGGGGCGCCGGCTCCGTTGTTACGGTGGTCCCGGTCCGCGTGGGTTGCCGAGCCGCCGAGGACTGGCGGCTCATCGTGGACTCCTCGGTGGGGGCGTCCTCCTGCGGGGCGGGCGCGGCGTTCCGCGTACCGGGGCGGTTGCGGGTCGTCGGCGCGGACTCCTCGGTCTCGACGGTGGAGCGCCTGGGTTCCTGGGGGTCGGCGGTGGAGCGCCTGGGTTCCTGGGGGTCGGCGGTGGAGCGCCTGGGCTCTTCCGTCGGCTTCTCCTGGGTGACCCGGGATTCCCTGGTCTGGGTGGACGGGGAGCTCTCACTCGGGGCGGAGGGGATCACGATCTGTGAGGCGGCCTCCTGTCTGGGGAGCGCCTCCTGCATCGGGGCCGAGGTGGTGCTCACGCCGGGATCCGCCGCGGCGGCCCACGGCTGGGCGATGATCGCGCTTGTCGTCGCGGATACCGCGGCTAACAGGAGGCCGGAGAGTAAGGTGCCTCGCCGGGACGAGCTACGTGGGGGCATTTATGGCTCTTCCTGGGTCTATGGGGTGGATTTCGGGCCGGAGATGGGCTTCCAGCCGGCGGTGGTGAATTCGGGGGTGCCCGGCAGTGCGACCGGCGGTACGGAGGTCGCCAGGGGGTCGGGGACGTTGACCCAGTCGCCCTGGTCCGTGCCGCGCATGCCGGGCTGCCAGCGCATGAGCAGGCTGATGGCGTACGAGTTGGAGAAGGTCGGTTCGGTGTCCCCGACGCCCCTGGTGGCGGTCACCTGGACCAGGACCGAGACCTGCATCTGATCCTGGCCGCGAGGTTTCCACTGGACGCCGACCGTCCGTGTCCGCATGGCGGCGCCGTCGGGTAGCGCCCCGTCCTTGGGAAGGCCGAGGATCTCGCGCCATCCGGCGACGGCCTCGCGGGCGCCGGCCCGTGCCGCGTCGTGCTGCTCGGGTGCCGCGTACAGCAGCGCCGCCTGCTCGGCCTGTGCGGCGTCCAGGGTCCACGCCGCCTCCAGCGCGGCGGCGGCGGCCGAGATCGCGCCCACCTCGTTGCGGGGGAATCCGACGGGGTAGCCGGCCGCGCCCTCGTAACCGGAGGGTGGGGCAAGCACGACGGTCTCCCCGGCGTTCCCGATGGTCGCGGAGGCGTTCACGGTCTCGGCCTCGGGTCGTAGGAGCTGCCATGCCGCGACCGCCAGCAGGATCGCCCCCACGATCGAGACGACCACGATGACCATCCGGCGCCGGGCGCTCGGCGGCGGGCCCAGATCCCAGTTCAGCGCGGGATCGTCGGCGACAGGGCGCACTAGTGGCTCCGATCGGTGCGCTGGTTGAACGTCTGCCCGGCCGCCGCGGCCAGGCGCAGGTAGGCGCCCCGGGTCGTGGGCCGCAGGCGGACCAGGTCAACCTCGGCACCCTCCTTGAGGTGCGGGTCGTAGGGGATGCGGATCACCGCGCGGCAGCGGGAGGTGAAGTGGCGCTCCAGCAGGTCCAGGTCCACGTCGGACTTGGCCTCCACGGCGTTCAGCACGACGATGGCGTTCCTGACCAGGTCGGCGTGGCCGTGGGCGGTCAGCCAGTCCAGCGTCGCGGCGGCGGAGCTCGCCCCGTCCACCGCGACCAGGCTGACCAGCACGATCTGGTCGGCCAGCTCCAGCGTCGCGCCCATGGCCCCGTGCAGCAGGCCGGTACCGCAGTCGGTGATGCAGATGGAGTAGTAACGCTCGATGAGGCCGGCGACGGTGCGGTAGTCCTCGGCGTTGAAGGCCTCGCTCACGGCCGGATCGGTGTCGGAGGCGAGGACCTCAAGCCGGGCGGGGGACTGCGAGGTGAAGGCGCGCGCGTCGGCGTAGCGCAGGATGTGCGGGGCCTCGGCCAGCATGGTGCGGATGGTCGCGGCCGTCTCGGACTTGACCTTGAGGCCCAGGGTCCCGCGGTCGGGGTTGGCGTCGATCGCGATCACCCGGTCGCCGCGCAGGGAGGCCAGGGTGTTGCCGAGGGCGACGGTCGTCGTGGTCTTGCCCACCCCGCCCTTGAGACTCATGACCGCGATCCGGTGGTGCCCGCTCGCGACGGGGGTCTGTGCGTGCGCCATCAGCGTGCGCCGTTCCAGCTCCGCCGCCGACTCCGCGGGGATGAAGCGCCTGCCGGAGAGTTGCCAGACGAGGCGGCGCCATCCTCCGGCGGGCTCAGGACGGCGGTTGGTGAGCAGGTGTTCCGCGGTGAGCGGGACCGTTTCGTGGAACTGCTCGGCTGGAGCGGGCGGCGATGCCTGGATGTGGGGGGAGATATCCGTCATTGCCAAGGTCCTTTCGCAGAGAGCGATCGTGGGGAAGGGATACGGGGCTGTCAGCAGGTCCGCCAGCGCACCGTCGTAGTGATCGAGTCGTCGAGGCCGTGAACGGTCAGCGGGGCGGTGACGGAGGCGGGGGCACCACACCAGTTGCGGATCCGGTGGGCCCGCAGGTTGATCACCTGCGTGACCCCTTCCCGCAACGTGCCGTCGGAAGGGCTCACGGCCAGGCCGGGAGCCGATATCCGCCACTTCAACGGCTCTCCCGAGAGGGTGAGGAGCATGCTCCCCTGGCCGAACTCGTCCAGCGTCACCACGGGCGGGACCCGCAGGCGAGAGGCGAGTCCGTCTCGTCGCGCCGGCGCGCCCGCGGTGGGGGGAGTCTGGGTGCTCTGGCTGGTGGACGCCTGCAGCGACCTCGCCGGCTCCTTCGACTCGATCGCGGGGCCGAGAAGGTTCATTCCGGTCAGGGTGCCGGCCGTGCCCGCCACGACGATGATGACGATCTTGATCGTCATGTTCCTGATCCGGGTACCGGCCCAGCTGAGCGCCTCCAGCACGCGGATCCCCATCTCGATCCGCTCCTCGCCGGGGCGGTCGTCGGGCTCGGTGTGGAAACGCAGTGCGGGAACCTGGGCGTCGTCGCGCATCTCGACGGACGCCTGCCCCGCGATGACGACGGGCTCGGCTCTGGCGACGGGTTGAGCGGCGGGCGGCGCCTGCCTGGGGATGGTGCCGGTGATCTCCTCGCTCTGGGCGAGGACCTCGCGCGCCCATGCCTGGGTGAGCAGGGCGTCGTACAGCGGGGTGTCGTGCCCGGGTACGGGGGGTGCGGACGGTGGGCGGACGGGCCGGGTCCTGCGGGGCGGCAGGGCGGGCAGCGGGGGCAGGCCGGAGGGATCGGAGGTGCCCGCCACCGGTCCGCCCGCCGGTGGTGTGACCGGCGGGGCCGCATTCGCCGCCCCTGTGCCTGTTGACGTCGTGGCGGGTGGTTTCGCCGGTGGCTTCGAGGCCACCGGCGGATAGG
The DNA here is from genome assembly GCF_040675205.1 of Streptosporangium sp. NPDC049644. NCBI lineage: Bacteria > Bacillati > Actinomycetota > Actinomycetes > Streptosporangiales > Streptosporangiaceae > Streptosporangium > Streptosporangium sp. NPDC049644. The sequence goes on from NZ_JBFAOJ010000036.1 coordinate 66,083, forward strand.
GAGGCGTGCCGACCCTGGGCGTCGGCAGTGCCACGGCCGGCGGTACCGGAGCGGCGGGGACGCCGCTCCCGGCCGGAGGAGCGGGGAGGACGGAGGGCCGGCTCTTGGCGGGAGGTGCGGGTGGGACCTCCTCCGGAGGCAGCGAGTCCGTGAGCCGCTGTCGTTCCTCGGCGGAGAGCGGCGCGACCGGCGGGTGAGAGATCATCTGTGGGACCGTGTAGCGGATGTTGATCGGCCGCGTGCACACGGAACACCTGATCATGTGGGAGAGCAGGGCCGCCCGGGCGTCGTCGGGATCGATGGCGGAGGACGCCTGCCCACCGGGCCTGCCGGTGGGGAAGACGCCGGGAAAGACCGTCTCCACCAGCGGGGCGAGTTCCGGGCAGGTACGCCGCCCGTTGGCGAGCGCGTCCAGCCCGCTCACCAGGGTCTCGATCAGATCCTGGGTACGGGTGGCGAGCCTGCCGATCTCGTCGGCGGGCATCCCCAGCACGTGGGGGAGATCCTCCATGCCGAGCGCGTGGCGGTACATCAACCTGAGCGTCTCCGTGCCCAGAGGGTCGACGATCGTCCACACCCGTTCGATCAGCAGGGCATCGGGCATGCCGGGTCCCGAACCCGGCACGTACCGCTCCCGGTGGACGGTGGAGGTGCGGCAGTCACGTCGTACCGCGGCCAGCAACCGTCCCCGGACCGTGACGCCTTCGGGGGCGGCCTCGGTCCGGCCGGCCGCCAGCGCGGCGACGACCGCCGCGCGTGCCCGGCCGGATTCGAGGTGGGAGGCGGCGTAGTCCATCAGGTGCGCGCCGTGCTCGCGCACCCAGGCCGCCCCCTGGCCGGGGCCGGGCGCGAAACGCCCGGTTCCGGTGGGTGTGCTCATTGGCCGTCGTATTCGACCGGGTCCGGCTCGGCCGGGCCTTGGTCGGGCTGGAAGGAGGAGGTCCGGTCCCGGTCGTTCTCGCCGCGACCCCACTGCGAGGGGGCGCCGTCTCCCGCTCCCGGCTGAGCCGGGCTCAACCGGCCGGGATCGGGCTGTGCGGGAACCTGCCGGCCCTGGTCGGCCTGCTCGGGCTGGGCCTGGCCTGGGTCGGGAAGGCTCTGGCCGGGCACCGGCCGGGGAAGCGGCACGGGAGCGGGGTCGGTCACCACGAGTTCCAGGTTCCGCTGGGGCAGGCCGGTGAACTTGGTCCAGTTGCTGACCTCACCGGGTGCGGGCTCCGCGTAGAGCCAGCGGATGAACGCGGGCCACAGGCACGAGTCGCGGGGGATCGTCGGGCCGCTCTGGGTCGGGCTCGGGCCCTGGGACGTGCTCAGCGCCTGCAGTTCCTCGGTGGTGTAGTTGCGGCACGGCGGCGTACCCGGCGGGGCGATGTTGAGATCCCACACGCCGTTCTCGTCCGTGTAGCGCATGCCCCTGTCCAGCCCGAGGGCCTCGTAGGCTCGCCGCAGGAGCTCGGGGTCCTCGAAGACCGGCAGCGAGACGCCGTTCTGGCCGCCGGGGAGTTGCGGCGTGGCCGGCATGAGCACGGTTCCGTCGGGACCCTGCGACGCGTTCTCGCCGGGAACGGCGGACGGCTGCGGCTGCGGCTGGACAGGCTTCAGACTGCCACCGGGTGCTGTCGGTGTCACCGCTCTCGGCGATGCCGAGGGCTGTGTCCTCGGCGAAGGCGCACCCGCGTCGTCCGTCGGTCTGGTCGCGGGTGGCACGACGACGGGCGCCGTGGAAGGCCTGACATCGCCGGAGGGCACGATCGGCTGGCCCGTGCCCGACCGGATCGCCGGCCGCAGGGTGCCCGTCGGCCGGGCGTGCGGTGCCGTCTCCCCGGGTTGGGAGGTGCGGTTGCCGCCGGGGGGTTGAGGTTGTGACTTGTTGTCGCCGGTGGGCTGTGGCTGGGAGGTGCGGTTGCCGCCGGGAGGCTGGGGTCGTGACTTGTTGTCGCCGGTGGGCTGCGGTTGGGAGGTGCGGTTGCCGCCGGGAGGCTGGGAGGGCTTGTTCCCGCCGGGAGACTGGGGCTGCGATGACGGCGAGGGTCCCGAGGACTTCGTCCTGCCTGTCTCAGGGGTCGGCTTGGGCGGCGAGACCACCTCGATCTTCTTCTCCGCGGGGCGTTCGATGACGCTGCCGCTCTCGTTCTCGCTCTGCGAGATGTTCCCGCTGATCTTCTCCGTCGGCGTCGGCGCCGGAGGGGCCGGGGGCTTGACGGGCTGGGGGTTCGCCACCGGTGGTGGAGCCGGGGGTTGCACCGGCCCCGGGTTGGGGGCGGGCTGCACCGGCGCCGAGGTGGCCTTGGGGGCCGGGGCGCTCGTCTTGGGAGTCGAGGGTTTCGTCTCCGTGGTCGTCTTGGGCGGTGGCGGGGTCGGCGTGCTCTTGGGGTTGCCGGGCCGCTGTGCGAGCGGGGCCGCGGCGGCGGCCAGGGCCAGGACCGGGAGGGCGACGCAGCCTTCCCCCGATGCCTCGACCGCGTGCCCGTCGGTGGTGGTGGTCAGGCAGACCCGCGGGTCCGCGGAGTCGCCGCGGCGGGCACCGCCCGCGATGGTGCTGCCCGCGTCGGCACCGGAGAGCGGGACCGGTCGGTCACCGCCGGAAGACGCACTCGATGACCAGGCGTCGGCCTGGTCATCGAGGAGATACGTGCCCGCGGCCAGCCGCATCACCTGCCCCCCACCGGGGTCGGAGCGGACGGCGATGACGGTCCCCAGCCCGGCGCCGGCGCTGAAGACGCCGATCGCGACACTCGCAGTGAGCACCGTCGCGCGCGATGGCTTACGTGAGGGTGTCATTATGAATGTTCCTTTTCTTCCGGTGAAACGTCAGTCGCCGTGGCTTTCCAGGACGTCGCTCCACTCGCCCAGCACGCGAGCGGGCTCGTTCGAGCCGGCGGGGGGGACATATGTCACATACATGCGTCCGTATGTGGCGCTCACCGAGTGGGCGAAGGCCTTACCGCGGGTGCGGACGGCGGCCGAGCCCTTCAGCCTGACCGTCGCGCCCTCCCGCTCCGCTTCGCGGACCTCGGTGGATCGGGCTCCGTACCAGACCAGGGCGCCCCCGTCACTGGTCCTGAGCGCGCGTACCGGTCCCTCAAGCCGGTACGACAGCGTGAGCTTCCAGTCGGCCTGTCTCAGCTGCGCCCGCTCCTGCTGCCAGAACAGTGCGGCCTCGCTGGTCCACGGCCCCTCGTCGAACTGTGCGTCGACCTCGGCGTTCTCCAGGCTCGCCAGGTGTGCGCGGGCGATCTGGCGAGGGGTCGCGCTCAGTCCGGTGGCGTTCTCCGGCAGGCTCGTCGCGTAGCCTTCCGCGTCGGTCGCTATCTTGGGGAACCGCGCCGGGGTGGCACGCGTGTCGGCGGCCGAGGCGACGAGCCGCCAGCCACCGGGTGCCGAACTCATCACGTCGACGACCCGGGCGACACCGGGTTCGTACGAGACCGCCACGAACCAGTCGGCGGTGCCGTTCACATGGCGCGGGATCCACATCTGCGGGTTGGGCCATATCCCCGAGGCCAGCGACTTCTTCTCCATCTCGGCGGTCTTGAAGCCGGCCCGCGTCATCTCCAGCGCGAGCCCGTGCTCCAGCTTCGCCATGGCGGCCTGGTCCTTCCTGCTCTGGGCGGCCGACAGTCCTCGCTGGTAGCGGCCGTGGATGCCGTACGCCTCCTTGACGGTGAGCTGGGGCGGACGGGACGCGGCCGGCGAGTCGGTACCGGGCGAAGGGGTTTCCGTCTCCGTCCGGGGTTTCTCCGTACGGGACTTCTCCGTGGGGGGTTTCTCCGTACGGGTCGCCTCGGGGCGAGGAGAGGACCTGCCGCTCTTCGCGGGTTTCGGGGTCGAGCCAGGGGTGGGAGATGAGAAGGACGGCGTCGGTGAGGGCGAGGGCGAGGAAACGGCCTTCTCCCAGCCGGCGTCCGAGGAGTCGGGGGTGGGGTTCGCCGCGAGGGACGGACCGGAGGGCTCTCTGGTCGCGAGCCAGAACGCGGAGGCGGCGATGATCGCTAAAACCGCCGTGAACAGAATGACCTTCCGCCAATCGAATGACGGGAGGCGTTCGGGATGCCAGTCGGATCCCTGTTCGGAATCATGCCTGGAGGAAGCACTGCCACGGCCAGAGGACCCAGCCTGTCCATCTGGGAAATCTGATGCACGCCATGACATAGGTCCAAATATTAGACTGACCGTGATCTATTGGGAAGGTAAAGGGCTTAGTAATTGCTACTTATGGCTATTTGATTATAAATAACACTTAAGTCGATATATGGACTGTCCGAAACGTGGACCGCCCTCACCTGCTGGCATCCTGTCGATGGACCGTACCAGTAGTTCTCTAGAGATGTGCCCTCATCTCTGGGTTTCGGGTGACCTTCCGTGCCCCTTGGTGAACTGCCCTTTTTCCTGGGCAAACCTGTCGTTCACCTTCCGTTGGGCTTTCCGGTCTCCGGTCCGGCGTCCCGCAGGGGGCAAGTGATCGCGAAAACCTTTCACACTCCAGATTGATACAATCTCCATAACAACTTGATATGAATGCGTTTCCCGGGTTCGGCTGTTCGGCCTCGGACCCCGTTCCGGGAATTGGAGCTCCGTCTTTTCCGCGCCCGCCGGGGACAACGGTCTCCCGCCTCGGGAGGGGCGCCCCGAACGGCCCGCCGGGCACGCGATCGGCCCGGGGCGATCGCGGGTGAACGGGCCCGGTGCCGACGCGAAACGCCCCGTCCGGGCGGGGGGCGTCGTCTACTCCGACTCGATGAGTTCCACCAGAACCGCGTCCACCCCGAGGTACTCCCATTCCGGGATCATCAGCAGCGAGTCGACCACCACCCGGTGAGTTCCTCGGGCCCTGGCCTCCGTGACCAGGTGCTCGCGCCGGGCCGGATAGGAGACCCTCTCCGGATGGTGCCGGGCGACCTCGCCGAACGCTTTGCCGACCTCGGTCGGGGAGCTGTCACAGGACGCCGTTGGCCAGGTCAGCCGGGGGTGGTCCGGCCGCCCCGGCCGAAGCCCGTCTCGTGGTTCCACAGGTGGGTGCATGCCGGGCACTGCAGGTGCAGCAGGCTTCCGGTGTTGCCGATGAGGTAGCGCCAGTGCTCCCCGCAGTTGCGGCCGCCGAGGCAGTCGTCGCAGTCGAGGTGGTCCTGGCAGCCGGGGCAGGGCAGCCACGCCCTGCGCCCGAAGTCGGCGTGCGGGTCAAGCGGCACGGCCGGGCTCCCTCGGGGGAAGCACGCCGGCGGCCACGAGCATGTCGTAGATCTCCTGCTGTCGGCTGTCGAGGCCGGAGTAGAGGAGGTCGTACGCCTCCTCCTCGGCCCGCATCACCCCCGGAGGGTCCCAGTCCGGCTCCAGCGCCGCCATGACGGCGGCGCGGCGGCGAGTCTCCTCAAGGGTGAGGTCGATCTCGAAGTCGACATACGGTCTGGTGCTGTCCTGACTCATGACATGGCTTCCGGGTCTGCTGGTGAACGTGTCGGAGGAGCCGTCGGGGAAGGGGGCGGCATCGGGGACATGGCCTGGGTGGGCCGCTCTTCGCGATCGGCCGCATGCGCCGCGGGAGGGACTCCTCCTGGAGAGATCCTTGTCCAGTATATACCTATATATCCTTTATATCGCCTTTAATGATATTTCGAATGATGCATGGCGGCCGGGCCGCGAGCGCCGCCTGATGCCCGGCGGCCGGGGCGAGGAGACCGGGGGCCGAGGGCGGAATCCGGATGACCGGGTATGGAGCAGCCGAGAACAACTACGGCTCGGGGGCTGCCATGACCACATACACCCTGTCGATCGTCGAAGGCGACACCGGCGGTCTCCCGTCGGGCCAGGACCTCTTTTCGCCCGACTGCCCGGTCAACTTCAGCGACCTCGGGCCGTACGCCCTGATGTGGCTGACCGAGCACGGTTACCGGGAGCAGGGCAGGCGGGTCCTGGTCACCCCTGCGGGCCGGCATCCCGAGGGGGTCCACGTGATCGCCTCCCACGACGTGGACCTCTGACCCCTGTCGGATCACGTCTCCCCGGGCGCCGCCGGGAGTCGTACCCGATCACGGTCGGTCGGCCCGGTGGAATCGGACCCCGCGCGGCCCGCGGCGCTCCACCGGGCGGCACCGGTGTTCCGCGCCCGGCGGGGAAGCCCGGAGAGGAGCCGCGATGCCCGGGTGCGACGGGCGGGTAGTCCGGTTGCGCGCGGGGTCTGGTCATCGACCTGGCCAAAGCGGTGCCCGCGGTCCCGCACCGGGTAAGGACCCCGGTGAGCCGTCCGAGGCGGCGCTCGCCGCAGGGCCGCCCGGCGGGACCCGGGCGTCCTTGGTCTCTCGTCCGGTGATCGGAGAGCACCTGAGCAGGCGGTGACAGCGCGGCGTGGCATCCAGGGCAGGGATGATTTCCGGCTGACAATCCATATGTGACTGGACATTCCAGGAGATTATTTCTCCAGCTCGGCGGGGTCGCCGTGGCCGGAGCGATGATCCCGGCGCACACCGGGCGTGCGGTGAACCCGGTGAACGACCACTTCGCCCCGCTACGCCGCCGCTGGCGGGAGGCGTCGGCGGGGTCGGGATTCGACCCGGCGGCCGAGCCGTACCGAACCCGGCTGGCGAGGCTGGGGAAGACGGCCGCCGGGTACCGCGACACGATGGCGCCCACCGGCGCCTCGCTCTGGCCGGGGCTGGCGTTCCCCTCCTTCACCGACACTCCGGCGCGGTTGCGGACCATGGCCCGCGGGTATGCGCTGCCGGGCACCGGGCTGACCGGCGACGCGAACCTGGCCGTCGCCGTCGCAGAAGGCATCGACCACTACCGGCGGCGGGTGTACGCCGCGGGCGCCGACCCGGCGGGCAACTGGTGGAACTGGCAGATCGGCGTTCCCAGAAAGCTCCTCGACGCGGCTGTGCTGATCGGTCCGCACCTGACAGACCCACGAAGCGGGGCGCTTCAGGAGGCGGTGGACCACTTTCTCCCCGAGTGCCGGCTGGACGACTACGAGGGCACCAGCACCGGGGCCAACCGGGTGGACCTGTGCACGGTGATGCTGCTCCGCGCCATCCTCGGCTCCGACTCCGGAAAGGCCACGCTGGCCGCCTCCGCGCTCTCCCCGGTCTTCCGCTACGTCTTCGAGGGCGACGGGCTCTATCGGGACGGCTCGTTCGTCCAGCACACGTCCGTCCCCTACCAGGGCGGGTACGGGGTGGTGCTGCTGTCCGGGCTCGCCACACTGTTCGCGGTGCTGCGCGGCTCGCCATGGGAGATCACCGATCCGAACAGGCAGGTCGTCTTCGACGGTGTCGAGAGGTCGTTCGCGCCGTTCGTCCACGACGGCTTCTGCATGGACCTGGTCAGCGGCCGGGGGATCGGCAGGGAACCGTACGGCGACCACCGCAGGGGACGCGACATCGCCGCGGCGATCCTGCTGCTGGGGGAGGCGGCCTCCGCCGCCGAGCGGGTCCGCTGGCAGGGCATGGTCAAGGGATGGGCGCTGCGCGACACCTCCAGACCCATGCTCGACGCGGCAGAGCGGAGCGACCTGGGGTTCCACGCCCGCCTCGCCGCGGTCCTGGACGACGCCGCGATCCCGGCGGCCGAGGAACCACCCGGACACCGGCTGCCGGCGATGAGTGCCCGAGCCGTCCACCGCAGGCCGGCCTGGTGCGCGGGGCTCAGCATGGCCTCGTACCGGATCGGCCACTACGAGCACGGCAACGGCGAGAACCGGCGCGGCTGGCACACCGGATCGGGGATGCTCTACTGGTGGGGCGAGGGGCACGGCGACCAGTACTCGGACTCGTTCTGGTCCACCGTCGACCCCTACCGCCTGCCGGGCACGACCGTCTCCACCAGGCGGCTGGCCGACGGCGCCGGTAACGCCTGGGGCGACACCTGCCCGCCTGCCCGCTGGGTGGGCGGTGCCACCGACGGCACCTACGCGACGGTCGGCCAGCACCTGAACGGGTTCGAGAGCACGATGGAGGCTTTCAAGTCGTGGTTCTTCCTCGACGACGCGGTGCTCTGCCTGGGGGCCGGGATCACCAGCGAGGACGGAGTGGCGGTCGAGACCGTCGTGGACAACCGCAGGACCGGCGCGCCCCTCACCGTGGACGGCCGGGAGGGCTGGGCGCATCTGGCCGGGCACGGTGGCTACGTCCTGCCCTGTCCCACCCGGCTGCGCACGCTGCGCGAGGAACGCACCGCGGGCCAGGTGACCCGGAGCTACGTGACGCTCTGGCTGGACCACGGCGTCGACCCGGACTCGGCCGGTTACGTCTACCTTCTCCTGCCGGGTGCGAGCCGGGCGGAGACCCGGGCCCGGGCCGCCGACCCCGGCTGGGCGCGGGTGCTCGCCAACACCGCCAGGCAGCAGGGCGTCCGGGTCCCGTCTCTCGGAATCACCGCGGTCAACTTCTGGAACGACGGAGCCGCCGGCGCCCTGACCGCCTCCGCTCCGTGCGCGGTCCTGGTCAGGGAGCGCGGTGACGGTACGGCCACGCTGACCGTGTCGGATCCCCGGCGCGACCTGGACGAACTGATCGTGACCTGGGACCGGCCGGTGGCCGAGGTGCTCGGCGAACACCCGCTCCTGACGAGCGCCACGACCGGCGCGAGCCTCACCCTCGCCTTCGGCCGACTGGCGGACCGGGGCGGCGGCTCGAAGACGGTCACCGTGCGACTCGGCCGGTCAGGTGGCACGGGCGTACCCGAGCGAGCCCGCGGAGCCATATGACGCAGTCGTTCTGCCGTCGGCGGACCGGACGTCTTGTCGGGATACCGGATGGTCGCGCGGGCCGGGTACCGTCCCGCCCCGCGACTTGACGCCTTCCGGATCGCTGAAACAAGTTTCTGTTACTCAGAGTGATTGACACATCACTTTCCATTACCTGATGATGGCCGGTGTCGATGGTGCCGTAGAGGCTCCGCTGGGGCGCCAGGATCTTTCGGGATGTGCTCTGAGGCAATCCATGAGGGGTGAATGAAGCTGTTCAGTGCCGTTCCGGTCTCGGCGACCGCCGTTCTCACCAGGGCGGGACCGGATGGGACCGCCGGAAAATGGCGTCGTCTTCTCTCGCCGTCGGTTTCGAAGGGAATCGACGAAGTCGCCGACGACTCCCGCCGATCCACCTGACTCTTTTATCGCCGGCCTTCGCAAGGCGGTGGTCCGAAGCCTGATGCGGTACGGGTTTGATGAGGTTTTCTCGGTGGCGTCGAAACCATTCGCCCGAGGACTCCGCCGAACGCCTGACATGAATCTGGATGGCCGAGCAAGCATATTTCGGAGATATGTGACAGGCACCCCGGAAAGGCGCTGATGCGGCATGTTACATACTTTCATTCTTGGCATGGGCAGGGCTGGAGAAGGGCTGCATCTACCGGCGTTGTCCCGGGTGCGCGCCGCGATCCCGGACCTGCTCGCCCCCGGGCGGGTCGTCGTCCACGACCCGTTCCGGCCTCCCCCCGATGTCGCCGGCGTGGTCGCGGTCGACACCCTGGAGGAGGCGGCCGGGCACACTCCACCCCACCGCACCGTGGTCCATCTGTGCACCCCGCCGCATATTCGCTCGGGCGTGCTGGAGCGGCTGGCCGAGCTCGGCTACCGCAAGATCATCATCGAGAAGCCGCTGGCCCTGGACCTGATGGGCCTGGCGGCCATCGCACGCACGAGGCGACGCTGGGGTCTGGACATCACCGTCGCCACCCACTGGCTGCACAGCTCGCTGACCCGCCGCCTGCGCGCGGCGGTGGACTCGGAGGAGTTCGGCAGGCTGCGCGGCATCCGTGTGGTGCAGAACAAGCCCCGGTTCACCCGCAGCGCGGCGGTCCCCGGCCACCCCACCGCCTTCGACGTCGAGATGCCGCACGCGCTCGCCGTGGTGCTCACCCTGGCCGGCGGTGCCCGGATCGCCGGTGCCTCCTGGACGGACATGGTGACCGACCGACTCAGGTTGCCCCGCCTGGGCCGCGCCAGGCTCCGGTTGGACCACCATTCCGGCGTGCGCACCGAGATCGACTCGGACCTGACCTCGCCCGTGCGCGAGCGCCGTATCACCCTGGACTTCGAGGGGGCGACCCTCATCGGTCACTATCCGTGCAGCGACGCGGACCACACCGCCCAGCTCCGGGTGGTGATCGAGGGCCGAGAACAGATCTGCTCGGCGTTCGCAGACGACGCCCTGTCCGCCTTCGTCCGCAGCACCTACACGCGCTACGCCCGGTTTCCCTCCGCGCCGGGGACGCTGCCGGTGCAGATCGACGCCGTCCGGCTGCTCAACGAGGCCAAGGATCTGTGCGCCGCGCACGAGCCGGACACCGCCCAGCACGAGGAGGCCCGGCGTGTCCACGGCGTCCGCTGAGCACACGCCCGTTCCAGCCGGCGGACGACCGCCGAGCGGAGTCGTGCCGGCGGGGATCGGCGACGAGGCGGCCCCCGACCTGCCCGGCCAGCTCGCCGCTCTGGACGAGTTGGGCTGGAGGCACCTGGAGCTGCGCACCATCGGCGGCCTCCCCATCGCGAGGCTGGACGAGGCCACTTTCGCCCACTCGGCGGAGCGCATCCGGGCGGCCGGTGTCACCGTGGTCTGCGTCGCCTCCAAGATCGGTGACTGGTCCCGACCCGTGACCGGCGACTTCGCCCTCGACCTGGCCGAACTGGACGTCCTTGCCCGACGCTGCGCCGTTCTGGGAACCCGCCTGGTGCGTGTCATGTCCTACCCCTCGGGTGGTCTGCCCGAGGCCGAATGGGGCCGTCGTGCCCGTCGGCGGCTGCGTGAGCTGGCGCGGCGCGCCGAGGACGCCGGGCTGCTGCTGGCGCACGAGAACTGCGCGGGCTGGGCGGGCGATCGCGCCGAACGAATGCTGGACCTGGTGACCGGCGTCGGCAGCCCGGCGCTGCGGCTGCTGTTCGACGTCGGCAACGGCGTCGCGTATGGATACCCGTCAGCACCGATGCTGGCCGCCGTCGTCCAGCACGTGGTGCACGTGCACGTCAAGGACGCGGTGACCGGTCCGGAGGGCAGGGTCGGCTTCGTCCCGCCGGGTACCGGTGAGGCCCAGGTCGCGAAATGCCTTCGCCTGCTGCTCGCCCACGGCTACACCGGGGCGCTCTCCATCGAGCCGCACCTGCACCTGCGCCCGCACCTCGCCGCGGCGAGCGCCGACGCGACGCCCGGTGACCCCGGCCGTGGCGACCACGCCGCATTCGTGGCGTACGGGCGTACGCTGGAACGGCTTGTGGCCCAGGTGACGGCAACGGCCGGAGAGCTCCGATGACCGCTCCGCCCGCCCGTGCCGTGCCCCCGATCCCGCTCACCCCAGCCGACCGCGACCTGCTGCTGCGGCTGCTGCGGCTGCCCACCGCCGGTCCGCTGGAGACCGGCCCGGAGGCGCCGGCGCCCAGGCTGCGCGAGGCGCAGGCCGACTATCTCCGCGCCGCCGCCGCGATCGGCTTTCGCGCCGTACGCCACGCACCCGCCGAGAGGGCCGAACTCGACCGTCCCGATGTCCCGGCACCCGTGCGCGCGGCGCTGGACACCCCCGCTTTCCTCGAACACCAGCCCAGCCTGGTGCTGCTGCTGGGGCCCGCCCTGCCGGTCGCCCGCACCGTGATGTTCAACGTGCACCTGGACACCGTCGCCGGATGGCAGCCCGTCCGCTTCGACGGTGAGTGCTTCTACGGTCGCGGCGCGATCGACGCCAAGGGGCCCGCGGTGGCGCTGCTCGCCGGGGTGCGCGCCGCGCGGGCGCTGCGCCCCGCCATCGGCCGTGACATCGGGATTCTGATCCAGGCCGTGGCGGGGGAGGAGGGTGGTGCCATGGGCGTCTTCGGCACCAGGCCGTTGGTGGAGCGCGGCCACACCGGGCGGCTGAACGTCTTCTGCGAGCCCACCCGGCTGAGATTCCTGCCGCGCGGTACGGCGGCGATGACCGCACGGGTGGTCGTCGACGGGCTGGAGGTCAGCACACGGCCAGCGTAGGGGGGACGGCCCGCTCACCGTTACGCCCCTGGTCCGCCCCGGCCGGTTTCCCTCCGGC